>NZ_CAXIBN010000064.1:0-16401 GCF_964021735.1 uncultured Wocania sp.
TTGAAGTAATTTGTTAATTTCATTCTTAGAGATTTGTTGTATGCCTACAAATTTTGATTGAATACATTTACCTCTAAAACAAAATGATCTAAATTTTTTTTAAATCCTAAAGGCAAATGAAAATAATGTGCTTCTTCACCAAAAATTAATTCTTGCTCGTACGACAAAACCACTCTTTTGTAGCCTTTGGCTGGAATAGGATATATTCTTGCTTTGTATTTATTACCTGTTCCTTTTTCTAATAAAATGGGGTCTACACGTTGTCTCACTACTGCTTCAAAAGCAACGCGACCTTGCTCTTTTTCTACAACAACCGCTTCTCTAAGTTTTCCGTTTACTTCTAAAGCTAACCCTGAAACTCGTTGCCCTTCACCTAAAGGAAAAGTTAATTCGCCTTCTAAAATTTCTTTGGTTGGATTGTAAAAAAGCATATCGTAAGTTGTGGTCGCGATATTCCCAACAACTTCTACTTTTATATCTAAAGATGTAATTCCCAGCTTATCGTTACCTACTTTTATTGATGGTATGCTTTGGGAAAACACGGCATACGGAAGAATTAAAAAAATGAATTTGCAGAACGTGGTTTTCATAATAGTTGATTTTTAGTTTAGCATAAAACTATAATCAAACTAAATATTAAAAAACCAACAATGAGTAAAGTGTATTTCTGAATGAGTTAACTATAAAAACAAAAAAGGTAAGTAAAAACTTAGCCTTTCAAATAATTAATTTATAAACTGTTTATTTAATTTCGATATTAAAAGGAAACAACAACTGAATGCCTTTTCGTCGAGACATCAATTTTATTTCTCTTATTATTTTGTAATTAGCTTCTCCTAATTCTTCTTTTAAAATATCTTCCTTTGTTTTTACTAAACCAAAACTTTGTAATATTTTTTCAAGGTCTTTTTCAAAAACAGGTAATTCTTTTATTTTATAATCTTCAATTTCTGCTGCTTGTGCTGCATATTCAAGTGCAATATCTAAACCTCCAAGTTCATCAACTAAACCATTATTCAAAGCATCAACACCAGTCCACACACGACCTTGAGCAATCGCTTTTACATCCTCTTGTGTCATATTTCTGCCAGTAGCAACTCTATTTGTAAATAACTCATAAATATCATTAATACTTTCTTTTATATATGCTTCTTGTCCTCCGTTCATCGGTTCAAAAAGACTGTATAGAATAGAATTTTTGTTAGTTGTTACTTGTTCTGCATTTATTCCCCATTTATCAGCAAGTCCTTTTACATTTGGTAACATTCCAAAAACACCAATGCTCCCCGTAATAGTTGTTGGTTCTGCTATAATTTTATCGGCATTACAAGCAATATAATATCCGCCAGAAGCAGCAAGGTCGCCCATTGATACAATAACAGGCTTTACTTTTTTAGTTAATTCTATTTCGCGCCAAATAAGTTCGCTCGCTAAAGCATTCCCTCCTGGAGAATTAACACGAATAACCACTGCTTTAACTTTATCGTCTTCTCTAGCGTCTTTTAACGAGCGATTCATGGCACCTTGACCAACATACTCTTCATCACCTTCTCCATATATAATTTCGCCTTCAGCATAAATAACTGCTATTTTGTTACTGCTCGTTTTCGTTTTTATTTTATTTGCAGTATACACCGCATAATCTCTTATAGAAATGGTCTTTATTTTTTTTGACGCTTCAACATTAATCGCATGCCTTAAACCATTTTGATACTCATCATAATAAGCGATTTTATCAATCATTTTAGACGATTGCGCTAAAGGTGCAGTCCTAGATAGTAAACTATCTGCAATGGTGTTTAACCTTTCGACAGATATATCTCTGCTTACCGAAATTTCTTTTTTAACCTCATTCCAGATACCATTCAAATACCCTTCAATTTGCTCGCGGTTATTAGCACTCATTTCATTTTCTAAGAAAGGCTCAACAGCACTTTTATATTTACCTAAACGAATCACTTCCATTTTAAGTCCAGATTTTTCTTGAAAATCTTTAAAGTATAAACGTTCTGTAGACAAACCATTAAACTCCATCATTCCAGCAGGATTCATATAAATAGTATCGGCAACAGAACTTAAGTAATAGTCTTTTTGAGTATAAATATCGGCGTAGGCCACAATAAATTTATTAGATTTTTTAAATTCTAAAAGAGCGTCTCTAATGGCTTTAGTTTGAGAGAAACCTGCTTGAATAAAATTATTATCTATTGATATGCCTTTAATTTTATTATCTGTCGCGGCATATTTTATGGCATCAATAATATTAAAAAGGCCATCTTTTCTGTTTTCATTTAAAAAATCATACTGTTTAAAAACAGTTTTTCCTGCGTAATCTTTTATCTGAAAATCTAACTTAAGGTCTAATACAGAATTATCTCTGACTGTAATCTTTTCATCTGACGATGAACCTGCTAATAATCCTATTACAATCAATAGTCCAAAACAAATAAAAAGGAACACAAAAATTCCTGTAACGGTAGATAGTACACGCTTTATAAAACTCATTATTAAAATTTTATTATTAGTAGATTAAATGTTGGCAATGTTACAATTAATTTTGAACTTTTATATGCTTTAAAGTTTTTTTACGTTGAATTTTGCCTGAAGAAGTTTCGATAAATCGATTAATACTGTAAACAATTTTAGGCTTTTCAAATTTTTCTAAATCTGAAAATAATGCATTATCTATTATATTTGAATTGCCTTCTACAACCAAAACAAGTTGTTCTCCTAAAAGGTCTTCCTTTTCAGAAGTAATAAAAAAACGTTGTTTTATTTTATTTTGAAGTTTAGCTTCAATTTGTTCGGGACATAACTTAACGCCGCCTGAATTTATAATATTATCATATCGCCCTAACCATTCAAATGTCGTATCGGAATATAATTTTACTATATCATTGGTTATTATACTTTCTTTTGAAATTCGAGGCGCGTTGATTACCAAACAGTTGCGTTCGTCTTGAGAAATTAAAATATTAGGCAGTACTTTAAAATGAGATGCCTCTACTTGTTCTGTATTGTAAAAATTATTAAGCTTTTTTAAAGCAATATGTGTTACAGTTTCGGTCATTCCGTAGGTTTCGTAAACATTGGGTTTTATATCTTGAATTACTATTTTTAAGGTGTTTGAAACTGCAGCTCCGCCAACAATAATGGTTTTAATGGCATTGCAATACCCATATGTTTTTTCCAGTTGTAAAGGTACCATAGCTGCAAAATCGTAGTGTTTCTCATAATCGAAAATAGGCTGCGATGTAGGCTGTGCCAAATCTAATTCCATACCCAAAATCATGGCTCTAACCAGCATCATTTTACCTGCTATATAATGAGCTGGCAAACAATATAAAGCCGTATCACCTGGTTTTAATTTGAAAAAATTTCCCGTCGCTATAGCAGAATTTACCATAGCTTGCTTTTTAATTTTAATGTATTTTGAATTGCCCGTAGATCCCGAAGTATTTACAATTATATAATCCTTTTTATCTAACCAATCGAGTAAAAAACCACCAATAATTTGTTCATACGGCAAGCCTTCTTTCACAAAACTATAGGCGACTTCCATAAGATCATCATACGAATAATGAACCTTATTGAGTTTAAATTTTAAATGAACTTTGTTATAACTGGGAATCACGATTTCTGATGTCTTCTAAAATTTTATAGTTTTCTTTTGGCGGTTCCACTACATTTCCTAATAATTTGTCTTTCCAATTTGTCCAATTATATTTTTTTGATAGGATAAACAATATTATCGGATAAACAATTAAAACGGGCATAATGATTTCCAAAGTAGTATGGTTAGCTTCTTCTGCTGTATATCTAAAAATAGCATCAGTTTGTAAAGCAGACCAATCTGAAGTAATTAATAATGCAGCAAGCAAATTATTTCCTAAATGAAAACCTAAAGCTAATTCTAACCCATCATCCATAAGCGTCATAATTCCTAATAGCAATCCTGTTCCAATATAAAACACCATAGTTACTAAACCTATTTCTGCTACTTCTGGATTTGCACTATGTGCTATACCAAAAAAAATAGAAGTAAATAGTAATGGAAACCATCTGTTTTTAACTAAATCGCCTATATGTTGCATAAAATAGCCTCTAAACAAATATTCTTCCAATCCTATTTGAAACGGAAAAAGCAACAAACTAATTATTAAAAGTATTGCAAATTTCTTTCCATCAAATTGCAACTCTATTAAAGAAGGATCTAGATAGTAAGAAATACCAAATGTTATGAGTGTAATAACTACAATAAGTAAAAACGAGAATACTATCCGTTTCCAATCTACTTTTTTTCTTGCTGTTGTGAGTGATAAAATGCTTCTTTGATGAACAAACTTTACAAAAACAAATAGTAAAATCAATAATATAGCAAATGGTGCCAAATTTATAATTAATGATAAATTTGCAGGAATCGATTTCATCATTTCGTAAGCCGCATCCATATCCTCTGGCGAAGTAAACAAGAATGCTATAAAATTTAGAACAAAAATTCCAGATATTAAAATACTTGTTAAAATAAACATCCATAATTCGCGTTTCCCTTTATAAACTTGTTGTATGTAATCCATCATAAATTAAATTTCCAATTAACACTACTATTATATTGCAATGTACCATTTTTTACTTGTAATGGGCTATCAAAATTATTAGTAAATAATGCACCTGTACCAAGTCCTTGAGGCATACTACTTTGTTTTTCATATGTATATTGCGCAATAGCATTAAGCCCAATATTACTTTCTAAAGCACTGGTAATCCACCAGCCCATTTTGTTGTTTTCAGCTATTTTAATCCATTCATCACTTCCCTTAAAACCTCCAATTAAACTCGGTTTTAAAATAATGTAATGTGGATTTATGGTTTGTAGTAATTCCTCTTTTTTTGTTACAGAAAAAACACCTATCAATTCTTCATCTAAAGCAATGGGTAATGGTGTGGCTTCACATAGTTTTGCCATAGTTTCAACTTGACCTTGTTTTATAGGTTGCTCGATAGAATGTAAATCGAGTTCTGATAATATTTTTAATTTCCCTAGAGCTTCATCTTTTGAAAAAGCACCATTGGCATCCACACGTAATTCAATGTCTTTTGATGAAAATTCTTTTCTAATTGATTTTATAAGATTAATTTCTGTTTGAAAATCAATCGCTCCTATCTTCATTTTTATACAATTGAATCCTGCTGAAATTTTATCTTTTATTTGTTGCTTCATAAAGCTTTCAGAACCCATCCATATGAGTCCGTTTATAGCAATTGAAGCCTTGCTTTTAGTAAAATCAGAAGGAAACAATTCAAATTTATTTTCGCTTTCTATAGATTTAAAAGCTGTTTCTAATCCAAATTGAATGCTAGGAAATTTTTTTAATTCATCCAACAATACCTCTAACCCTAGATGAATATTTATACAAGTCCATTTTAATATATCTTCGTAATGTGACACATCGTCAATGCTTAAACCACGGAAAACACTACATTCACCAATGCCTTTTTTTTTGTTGTGCTCTAAAATAATAAACCAAGTTTCCTTAGTTTTTAAAACACCTCGTGATGTTCCACTGGGTTGTTTAAAATTTAAAATGTATTTGTGGTAAGTGGCTATTATCATCTATAGTTCTAAACTTTCGCCGATTTCAAGAAGCATTAAATCTTTGTCTTTTTCAAAAAACTTGCGTTTAGCAACTTCGTGGTCTATTTCTATATAGCCAAAAGTATCAAAATGACAGCCTAAAATTTTATCACATTCCACAAAATCGCTAGCTAAAATAGCATCATCAATTCCCATGGTAAAATTATCGCCTATTGGTAAAATGGCTAAATCTAATTTGGTTTGAAGCGGAATTAATTTCATATCAAAAGTTAAAGCCGTATCGCCAGCTATGTAAATATTTTTATGTTCACCTTCAATTACAAAACCACCAGGTTGCCCACCATAACTACCATCTGGAAACGATGATGTATGAATAGCATTTACGTATTTAACACTTCCGAATTCAAAGTCCCAAGTTCCTCCATGATTCATGGGGTGCCCTTCTAAACCTAAATTTCCAAAATGCGTCACAATTTCATAATTAGAAATGATAACCGCATCGGTTCGTTTAGCAATAGCTTCAACATCTAAAATATGATCTTGATGCGCATGTGTTACTAAAATATAATCTGCTTTAAGCGTATTAATATCAATGTTTGAAGCTTTAGGATTTCCCGTTATAAAAGGGTCGACCAAAATATGAGTATCTTCAATTTGAATTCCTAAACTTGCGTGACCGTAAAATGTAATTTTCATGTGCTTTTATTTATCTAGAAAAATACAAAAAAACTATAATAAATGACCTATACCCATTAGAATTGCTAAAAACACAGTTGTTAATGCTAATTTTTTTAATTCTAGGTCTAATAATTTTGGAACTGAATTTTTATTCACTTTGATTAAATGAATAATTAAAGGAATGTAAGCAACAACAAAAATTAAATTATATGGTGATGTATAATATAATAGACCAAATAAAGCTGATAAAACCATAGCTAAACCAATAAGTACAGTGTGATATACTTTAACTTTATTTTGACCAAGTTTTACAGCAAAAGTCATTTTGTTTGATTTTTCATCTGAAATAATATCGCGCATATTATTCAAATTTAAAACCCCCATACTCAATAAGCCTATCGTACATGCGGGTAAAAACACAACATGATCAATGGTTTTAGCAAACAAGACATAGCACCCTATAACGCTAACTAATCCAAAAAAAACAAATACAAAAACATCGCCTAACCCTCTATATCCATAAGCATTACTTCCCATGGTGTAACGAATTGCTGCAACTATACAAGCAACACCTAAAACAAAGAAAAGCATTGTAAGCAAAAAGTGTTTAACTCCAAAAGCTGAAAATATAAGAGCAAAAGCTAAACCTATAGAAATTAAAATATTAATTCTAATGGCATTAAACATATCATCAGGAGAAATTTTACCACTTTGTATGGCACGTACTGGACCAATTCTATCGTTGTTATCTGTACCTTTAACACCATCGCCATAATCGTTTGCTAGATTAGATAATATTTGCAAACTCAGTGTTGTTAAAATAGCAAGAACGCATATTTTCCAATTAAAAAACCCATTATATTCTGCCAAACAAGATGCCAAAATAATTCCAGAAATTGATAGCGGTAGCGTTCTTAAACGCATAGTAGAAATCCAAAGAGAGATATTTTTCATTTACGGAATCCATTTTTTTACAAAGTTAGGTTTACGTTTTTCGAGGAAAGCATTTCTACCTTCAATAGCTTCATCTGTCATATATGCTAAACGTGTTGCTTCACCAGCAAATACTTGCTGCCCTACCATGCCATCATCCGTTAAATTCATAGCAAATTTCAACATTTTAATTGAGGTTGGAGATTTTGCCAATATCTCTTGCGCCCATTCATAAGCTGTATTTTCTAATTCATCATGCGGAATCACAGCATTAACCATTCCCATATCATAAGCTTCTTGCGCAGAATAGTTTCTACCTAAAAAGAAAATTTCACGTGCTTTTTTTTGTCCAACCATTTTAGCTAGATAAGCAGAACCATAACCCCCATCAAAACTCGTTACATCGGCATCGGTCTGTTTAAAAATAGCATGTTCTTTACTGGCAAGCGTTAAATCGCAAACTACATGTAAACTATGTCCGCCCCCAACTGCCCAACCAGGAACTACAGCAATAACTGCTTTTGGCATAAATCGGATAAGTCGTTGTACTTCTAAAATATTTAATCGATGGTATCCATCTTCTCCAACATATCCTTGATGCCCTCTTGCTTTTTGGTCGCCACCTGAGCAAAAACTCCAAATGCCATCTTTGGTTGATGGTCCTTCGGCAGATAATAAAACAACTCCTATATTAACATCTTCATTAGCATCATAAAAAGCATCATAAAGCTCACTTGTTGTTTTGGGTCTAAAGGCATTTCTAACATTTGGTCTATTAAAAGCTATTCTTGCAACACCATTACATTTTTTATAGGTAATATCTTGATATTCTTTAACAGTTACCCATTTTGCTTCCTCCATTTTTTATATTTTAGTCAAAAATAAATTTTATTTCATTAAAACACTTATTTCATCATGAAAAATAGTATTTCAATTTTCATTTTAGCTTTTGTTTCACTTGTAAGTTTTTCTCAATCTTATGAATTTGAAACTATAATAGATATAGAAACTACCGATGTTATTAGCCAAGGAAGCACAGGAACATGCTGGAGTTTTTCGACTTCATCATTTTTAGAAAGTGAAATAATACGCATTACAGGTAAAAAAATTGATTTGTCTGAAATGTACACCGTTCGCAATACTTACCCTAAAAAAGCATGGAATTATATGATGCGACAAGGAAAAGCTCAATTTAGCGAAGGTGGATTAGCACACGATGTTATTAATAGTGTAGCCGATTATGGTTTAGTACCAAACGATGCCTATTCTGGCTTAGAAGCCAATGTGTCAAGACACAATCACTCAGAAATGATAGCTGTTTTAAAAGGGTTATTAGATGTTTATATAGATAATCCTGGTCGTCTACTATCGCCAAAGTGGAAACAGGTAACTGAAAGTGTGCTAGATATTTACCTCGGTAAAAACATATCAACTTTTAATTATGATGGCGTGCAGTATACTCCCAAATCATTTTTAGAAATGACAAAAATAAACCCGAAAGATTACATAAGCATTACATCGTTTTCCCATGAACCCTACAATTCAAACTTCATATTAAATATTCCAGATAATTTTTCCAACGGTTCGTTTTTAAATGTAAAGCTGGATGATTTAGTTGCTATTACAAATAAAGCCCTAAAAGCAGGTTACACTGTTGAATTAGATTGCGATGTAAGTGAAAAAACCTTTTCATCAAAACATGGTTTAGCAGTTATACCGAAAGATGAGAATAGTAAACTAGATGCCCTAATAAAGGTGTTACCAGAAAAAGATATTACACAAACCTTAAGACAACAAGAGTTTGAAAATTATAATACTACTGATGACCATTTGATGCACATAACAGGTATGCTTAAAGACCAAAATGGAACTACTTATTATAAAGTAAAAAATTCTTGGGGTAAAAATTCTGAACGTGTCGCTAACGATGGATACATTTATATGAGTGAAGCATATTTTAGATTAAAAACAATTTCTATAATGGTACATAAAGATGTTGTTCCTGAAACAATATTGGATTAAATTTCTTGGGATAAAAATATTTTAACAAAATAAGTAGAAGTACGTATTGTTTTGTAGTCTTTTATTTATTAGTTTTGTATATAAATATAATTTAATCGTTAAAATTAGCATTTAAACTTGTTTTTTTGTATTTTGCCGATAAATTAACCCCAAGTACCATGTTATTAACAATTACTATTTCAATTTCTACATTAGTCGCCATAAATTTTTTATTGCTAAAGTTTAGCAGTAATAAGATTAATAGAACACCAAAAGCAACCAAAAAACCAATAGTTTTTAGACCAACTATTGCTTTAGAACATGAATCTGGAAAGCTCGCTCCTACTGGTAGCTAATTAGTATATTTGATTTTTACCAAGCAATTTTTTTTTTGCCTTTTTGCTCAAAAAGCAAATTTACTTTACTAAAATGCTTATTGCCAAACCAATACCCCCTATTAGCACTCAAAGGAGATGGATGTCCTGACTCTAATACATGATGCTTTTCCTTATTAATTAGTTTTACTTTTTGTTTTGCAAAACCTCCCCACAGTAAAAAAACAACACCTTCTTTTTTATCACTTATTATTTTTATTACCGCATCGGTAAAATTTTCCCATCCCTTTTTTTGATGACTACCAGCTTGATGAGCTCTAACTGTTAATGTCGCATTTAATAATAAAACCCCTTGATTAGCCCAACGCAATAGATTACCACTTTTAGGATATGGAATTCCTAAATCTGTCTCTATCTCTTTAAAAATATTAATTAATGATGGAGGGTGTGCCATATTATCATTAACAGAAAAACACAAGCCATTAGCTTGACCAACTCCATGGTATGGATCTTGACCAATTATTACAACTTTAACATCTTTAAAATGGCAATGATTGAATGCGTTAAAAATTTGGTTTCCAGGAGGAAAACAAGTTTGTGTTTTATATTCAGTTTTAACAAAATTAGTTAAACTATTAAAATAAGGCTTATCAAATTCTCTTTGTAAATAGGGTTTCCAACTTTCGTGTATGTCTACTTTCATTTCTAATGTTTCTAAAAAACACTAAAATATTACTATCTTTCGTCTAAATAAAATATACAGGATTGAAAAAAATAAAATTTCCAACCGCCCAAACTATACTTCTAATAATTGCTGGTTTAGTTGCTATTTTAACATGGCTAGTTCCTTCAGGAAAATACGACTCTTTATCGTATAACAAAGCTGAAAACACGTTTACCAAAACAAGTTTAAGCAAAACTGTAACATTAGCTGCAACTCAAGAAACTTTAGATGATCTTGAAATTAAAATTCCATTAGATAAATTCACAAATGGTGATATTTGGAAACCTATAAGTATTCCTAATACTTATAAAGAAGTTAAAGCGTCTCCGCAAGGTGTAACTGCATTTATAAAATCGCCCATAAAAGGAATAATAGAAGGTGCTGATATTATTTTTTTAGTATTAATTATTGGTGGTTTAATTGGTATTATAAATTATACAGGTGCTTTTGATGCCGGTATTTCTTGGTTAGCAGAAACATTAAAAGGCAATGAATACATCTTAATTATTCTAGTTACTGGGCTAATAGCTGCTGGAGGTACTACATTTGGTTTAGCTGAAGAAACTATAGCCTTCTACCCCATACTTATACCAATATTTTTAGCGGCTAAATATGATGCTATAGTTCCATTGGCTTGTATTTATATTGGTTCAACTATTGGTACTATGTGTTCTACAACTAATCCTTTTAGTGCTATTATTGCATCAGATGCTGCTGGTATTAATTGGACAACGGGAATTACTGGAAGATTTGTTATGTTAGGCTTAGGAACACTTATTTGTATCCTATATATTATTAGGTATGCGCAGCGTGTAAAAAAAGACCCAACAAAGTCGATTATTTATGATCAAAAAGAAGACATTGAAAAACATTTTGGTAGCACTACAAACGCTACTTTAAAATTAACCACTCGATTACGTTTTATTCTTTTTATTTTTATCTCGTGCTTTATTGTTATGATATATGGCGTTTCTCAATTAGAATGGTGGTTTATAGAAATGACTGTAGTCTTTTTGGTAGGGGCAATTGCTATAGGTGTTATTGGGAAAATAAAAGAGCACAATTTTGTTGATGTTTTTGTAAAAGGTGCTGGAGATTTATTAGGAGTAGCAATAATTATAGGAATTGCTAGAGGCGTTACCATAATTATGAATGATGGACAAATTAGTGATACGCTTTTGTACTATGCTAGTAATACCACCAATGGTATGAATAAAGGCATATTTATTAATGCGATGTTATATATTTATGGGGGTTTATCATTCTTTATTCCTTCGTCTTCAGGTATGGCAGTATTAACAATGCCTATAATGTCTCCTTTGGCAGATGGTGTTGGTATAGGACGAGAAATGATTGTAAACGCCTATCAATACGGTATGGGTTTATTCGCATTTATTAATCCAACAGGATTAATTTTAGCATCTTTAGCAATTGTAAAAGTTGGCTATAACAAATGGCTGAAATTTGTAATGCCATTAGTAATTATTTTGTTATTGTTTACCATGCTCGTTTTAACAATTTCTGTTTATATCTAAAATTAAGATAAAATTCTAAACAATAATTCCTTCAATAAATCTCCTTGAGGTACTGCGTTACTGCCAACACCTTTGCTTTTAACATCAAACTCACGCAATACAGAAACAATGGTACTTACGTTTCGCATAGGATAGTTTCTTGCAGCAGTAATATATTCGTTAACAAAATAAGGATTTACTTTTAAAGCCGATGCTACACTACGTGGCGATTTATCTTTCAAACCATGAAAATGAAGTAATTGCGAGAAAAAATTGAATAATAAAGATACTGTTACTACCATAGGATTGTCCTTTGGGTTTTCAGCAAAATAGTTAATTATTTGATGCGCTTTAACTGCATTTTTTTCGCCAATGGCTTTTCGTAATTCGAAATTATTAAAATCCTTACTAATACCTATATTTTCTTCAATAACTTCTGGTGTTATTTGGCTACCAGAAGGTAAAATAATTTGAAGCTTCTCTAATTCGTTATTAATTTTACTTAAATCGGTTCCTAAAAACTCAACCAGCATTTGTGCTGCTTTTGGAGAGATGGTATATTTTTTTGGTGATAAAACACGACGAATCCAATCGGCTACCTGATTTTCGTAAAGCTTTTTACTTTCGTAAACTATCCCCGTTTTTTTTAACGTTTTATATAAAGCTTTACGTTTGTCAATCTTTTTATATTTATAATTAAAAACTAAAACGGTTGTAGGTTGTGGGTTTTCTGCATAAGAAACCAATTTTTCGATAGTACGTGATAAATCCTGGGCTTCTTTTACAATAACAACCTGTCGTTCTGCCATCATGGGGTAACGCTTTGCATTCCCCACAATATCATCTATGGATACATCGCGTCCATATAAAACCATTTGATTGAACCCCTTTTCTTCTTCTAAAAGTACATTATCTTCAATAAAATCTGAAATCTTATCAATATAATAAGGCTCCTCACCCATTAAAAAGTAAATAGGCTTTAAATTTTTGTTTTTTATATCGGTTACTAATTGTTTGACTTCGTCCATTGAAAAAAAATCACCAAATTTGTGTAGTGCAAAAACTTAATTTCCCTACATATTCGTTTCGTTTCAAAAGTAGCGAAAATAAAATTTCTATTTTCGATAGTATTCGCAAAAAATTTGTGATTTTACAACCCGAAGAATGGGTACGCCAACATTGTGTTCAATATTTAATGGAAGTAAAAAGATATCCAAAATCTTTAATAAACGTTGAAAAAGAGCTCATTGTTAACGGTTTAAAGAAGCGATACGATATTGTAATTTATAATTCAAACGGAAGTATTCATCTAATTGTTGAGTGTAAATCGCCCACCATTACTGTTAACCAAAATACCTTCGATCAAATTGCACAGTATAATTTGGTGCTTAACGCTAGTTATTTAATGGTAACAAACGGATTAAATCATTATTATTGCCAAATGGATTTTGAAAATGAACGCTATCAATTTTTAAAAGATATTCCAGATTATAATTTATGAAATTAGCCATCGTTATACTAAATTGGAACGGAAGAAAACTATTGGAACAGTTTTTACCTTCGGTTATTGAGCATTCTTCTAGCGAAGCTAACGTTTACATTGCTGATAATGCCTCGACTGATGATTCGGTTTCTTTTATAAAAAGCACATTTCCATCAATTAAAATTATTCAAAATAAAGAAAATGGTGGGTATGCTAAAGGTTATAACGAGGCACTAAAAGACATTGACGCTGATGTGTTTTGCTTGTTGAATAGCGATGTTGAAGTTTCAAAAAATTGGCTCACTCCTATTATAGAAACCTTTAAAGCAGAATCAAATACAGCCATAATTCAACCAAAATTATTGGATTATAAAAAGAAAGATTATTTTGAATATGCTGGTGCTGCTGGTGGTTTTATAGATAAATTTGGGTATCCGTATTGCCGTGGACGAATTTTTAATACCATTGAAAAAGATAATAATCAATACAATGATACTTCAGAAATATTTTGGGCATCAGGTGCGTGCTTATTTATAAGAAGCACTATTTTTAAAACATTAAACGGGTTTGATGAAGCTTTTTTTGCCCACATGGAAGAAATAGATTTATGTTGGCGTGCAAAAAACTTGGGTTATCATATAAAATATGTTAGCGCATCTACAATTTATCATGTTGGTGGCGCTACACTTAGCAATACCAATCCTAAAAAAACCTTTCTTAATTTTAGAAATAGTTTATTCGCCTTAACAAAAAATGCAAAAGGCAATATTTTCTTTTTAATAGTTACACGATTAATTTTAGATAGTATAGCAGGTATTAAGTTTTTATTCGAATTAAAATTTAAACACACTATTGCCATTGTTAAAGCACATTTTAGCTATTACGGACACTTAAGTTATTTGCTAAAACAACGAAAAACATTAAATCAATCCATAAAATATTACCAAAAAACATCCATAGTGTTTGAATATTTCGTAAATAATAAAAACAATTATGAAAGTTTATAAATAGTTAGCAAAAGTTTTGTTAACAATGCCACAATCATCGGTTTTTTATATACTTTTGCGTAATCAACAAAAACAGGAAATTTAATCCATTATCAATTATGAAAAAAGTTTTATTACTTAGCTTATCTGCTATTTTTCTACTAAGCTCATGCGTATCGAAAAAGCAATTCACAGACTTACAAGCAAAACAAAAGGAGACTCAAGATTTGTTAAATTCTGCAACCGTTAAATTAAACTCATGTTTAGAAGACAGAGCAGCAGTAACTGCAAGAGCAACTGCTTTAGAAGAACAAATTGTAGATTTACGTAAAAACAATGACAACCTTCAAGTTTTATCTGCTAAAGGAGCAAGTAGTATAGAAAAAACACTTGAAAGTATTAAAGAAAAGGAACTTAAAATTACCCGTTTACAAGATGCACTTACCAAAAAAGATAGTGTAACATTGGCGTTGGTAACTAGCCTAAAACGCGAAGTTGGCATTAACGATCCAGATATAGAGGTAAACGTAGAAAAAGGTGTTGTGTTTATCTCAATTGCCGATAAATTATTATTCCAAAGCGGAAGCTACAACGTAACCACTAGAGCTAAAGAAGTTTTAGCAAAAGTTGCTAAAGTTATAAATAGTAAACCAGAATTTGAAGCTATGATTGAAGGTCATACAGACAGTAGATCGTACCAAAAAGGTGTACTTTTAGATAACTGGGATTTAAGTGTTAAGCGTTCTACATCTATCATTCGTGTATTGCAGGAGCTTGGTGTAAATCCAGGACAATTAATTGCAGCTGGACGTAGTTCTTATGTGCCTTTAGTAGATAATGATACTGCAGAAAACAGAGCAAAAAACAGACGTACACGTGTTGTTGTTTTACCTAAGATCGATCAATTTTACGAAATGATTGAAAAAGAAATGAAAAACTTAGAAGCTGGTGGACAATAATTAGCTTTCAATTATAATTTAAAAAGCCCGATTGAAAGATTGGGCTTTTTTGTGTGGTAAATTTGTTTAAATATTATGGCGTTACCCTATCGGGTCAGGCTTTCACTACTCGCTTCCTCCTATCGTTGGCGAGCTCAAACAAACCGTTCAATCCTTAACGCATGTGTTTGCCAACTGATGCATGCCTTTAAGTAAAAGTTGTTTTATTTTTAGAGAGGTTTATTTAATAACGGTAGCGCACGGGGTGCAACGTTTTTATTTTTCTTTACCACGAATGAAAGTAATACATAAAACTTCCATCATTCTTTAAATATAGTGTAAATCTTTCTCCTTCCGAATACATATGAGCAACTGTCGCAACTGAATTATATTCCATTGGGTTTTCAATAAAATGCAATTCTGTTAAGCTTCTATCCGACAATCCAGTAATCGCCTTTTGCCAAATTATCGCTCCTTTCTTGTTTTTACCCGTAAGTATGATTTTTTCTTTAACTTTTGAAACGTTCAAAGTTCCAAATTCAGTTTCTTGTATTTTGATAGGTTTCAATTCCAATTTCTGCTCAAAATCAACACCATAAAAAGGCCCGTCATCAAAAGTTGCTGTCATTTTTGGCAGATAATCTACATTCTCTACTTGAGAATAAAAATCAGCTCGTATAAAGTTAATTTTTTCTATGATTGATTTATTCAACAATTTAATAGAATCTATATCTCTGATTTTAAGATATAAATCTGAAATTTTGTTGAAATAAGTTGTGTCAATTTTTGCATAGCAATTAGGGTGATATTCCTTTAACTGATAAACAATCATTGGAATTATAAAATTCGTCTTGATTTTAGACTGACCTCTATCTTTGGCAAAATCCATTTTCATTAGCCCATCAAGTTCCGATTGTGGCCATTTTATTATTTCCATTTGGTCTAATCCAAAAAAATCAAGATATTTTATTTCGTAACAATCTTTCGAATCAGGTTCTTGTCCGAATGAAATCAGATTTAGTGTTAGAAATATTATTATTAAACTTCGAATTTCCATTATCTAGTCAAATGTTGTACAATATTATCTGTTTCAATATTGAAACAAGTTTAGCACAATTGATTTTTACACACAGCTAAACGAAGTAATCATTTTTTCTAAAAAAAATCAACAAATATTAAATTCTAACTCACCCACTTCATCATTAAAGCACAA
>NZ_CAXIBN010000065.1:0-16305 GCF_964021735.1 uncultured Wocania sp.
TTCAAATACGCCAAAACATTCCCTTCAATACGCTCTTGAATATTAGAAACATCGGCTTTTACAAAAATTTCGCCTGTAATATTTTCGTAAAGTTCAATATATCGCTCGCTAACGGTTTCAATATACTCATCACTCATAAAAGGCACTGTTTGACCTTCTAAACCTTGAAAATTATTGGCTATTAACCATTGGCGTACAAATTCTTTAGAAAGTTGTTTTTGAGCTTCTCCTTTATCTTGACGCTCTTGATAACCATCAGCATAAAAATAACGAGAGGAATCTGGTGTGTGTATTTCGTCAATCAATACAATTTTTCCGTCTTTAGTTTTACCGAATTCATATTTAGTGTCAACTAAAATTAAACCTCTCGACGCCGCAATTTCACTTCCTCTTTTAAATAATTTATGCGTGTAATCTTCTAAAACCAAATAATCTTCTTCTGAAACGATACCGCGTTTTAAAATATCCTCGCGAGAGATATCTTCATCATGGTCGCCCATTTCTGCTTTGGTAGCAGGTGTAATAATGGGTTCTGGAAATACATCGTTTTCTTTCATACCTTCTGGCATAGGCACACCACAAAGCATACGCTTACCAGCTTTATACTCGCGTGCTGCATGACCAGACATATAACCACGAATTACCATTTCAACTTTAAAAGGGTCGCATAAATACCCCACAGCTACATTAGGGTCAGGTGTGGCGGTTAACCAATTGGGTACTAAATCTTCGGTAGCCGCCATCATTTTGGTCGCGATTTGATTTAGAATTTGCCCTTTGTACGGAATGCCTTTGGGCATCACGACATCAAACGCTGATAGTCTGTCGGTAGCAATCATTACCAATTGCTCGTCGTTTATATTATATACTTCTCTTACTTTTCCTTTGTAAACACTTTTTTGGTTTGGAAAATTGAAATTGGTGTCGGTTATGGTATTACTCATTATTTTGAATTGTTTATGAGTTGATTCGTTTATTTGTTTATGAGACACTTCGACTGCGCTCAGTGTGACATTTAGTTTCTATTATTGTTATGCGTCATTTCATTACGAGGAGTTTTTTTGCGACGTGGTAATCTCATTTTTTTAGATTGCCATATCAAACAAAAAGATAGGTCTTTCGACTTCACTCAAGATAAACTCCAAGCGGGAAATAGCTTCAAATTATTTTTACTTTACTAAAAACTGCGACTGAGACTGCAAACTAACTAGTCTCTATTCTCAATACTTTTATAGGCTTCTATTACTTTTTTAACCAGCTTATGACGAATTACATCTTTATCGTCTAAAAATATCATCCCTACGCCATCTACATTTTTTAAAATTAATAAAGCTTCTTTTAAACCAGAAATGGTTCTGCGTGGTAAATCTATTTGCCCAGGATCGCCTGTTAATAAAAATTTAGCATGCTTTCCCATACGGGTTAAAAACATTTTCATTTGTGCGTGCGTGGTATTTTGCCCTTCGTCTAAAATCACAAAAGCATGATCTAAAGTACGCCCACGCATAAATGCTAATGGTGCTATTTGAATAGTACCATTTTCTATATAATGTGCTAGCTTTTCTGGTGCTATCATATCGCGCAACGCATCGTATAATGGTTGCATGTAAGGATCTAATTTTTCTTTTAAATCGCCTGGTAAAAAACCTAAATTCTCACCAGCCTCAACCGCTGGTCGTGTTAAAATAATACGTTTAACTTCTTTGTTTTTTAAAGCTTGAACCGCCAATGCCACTCCTGTATATGTTTTACCTGTTCCAGCTGGCCCAATAGCGAAAACCATATCGTTTTTACGCATGCTTTCTACCAGTTTGCGTTGGTTAGCAGTTTGTGCTTTTATAAGCTTGCCACCAACACCGTGAACTATAACTTCTCCGCTTTGTTTTGAGGTAGTATAATCGTCGCTACTTTGGCTTGTTAAAACACGCTCGATAACATTTTCATCTAACTTATTATACTTAGCAAAATGTTTTAAAAGCATGGTAATTCTACGGTCGAATTCTTCTAATAATTCTTCGTCACCAAAAGCTTTAATCTTATTACCTCGAGCAACAATTTTAAGTTTTGGAAAATATTTTTTTAGGAGTTCAATATTGGCATTTTGTGCTCCAAAAAATTCTTTTGGAGTAATATCTTCAAGTTCGATTACAATTTCGTTCAAAGGCGTATGTTTAATGTTATAATTTTCATTTAAAATATAAAAACGAAAACGAAAATTTATGTAGGTTTGTAAAACACATTCATAAAGCTCAAAAATACATAAATTTGAGTGATCAAACATTAAAAACATATCAACAATTTTGCCAATGGCGATAATAACTTTAACTACAGATTTTGGAGAAAAAGATCACTTTGCTGGCGCAACAAAAGGTGCTATTTATAGTGAATTACCCGATGTTAAAATTGTTGATATCTCACATTCTGTATCGCCCTTTAGCATACCAGAAGCTGCTTACATCATTCAAAATGCTTACAATAGTTTTCCTAAAGGCACGATTCATATTATTGGGATTGATTCTGAAATAAATCCTGAAAATAAACACATTGCTTTAAAATTAGACGATCATTTTTTTATTTGCGCCAACAATGGGATTATGAGTATGATTTGTTCTGAAATTGCACCTGAAAAAATAGTTGAAATTAATATTCATGACAGAATACAAACTAGTTTTCCTGTTTTAGATGTGTTTGTAAAAGTAGCTTGCCATATTGCACGCGGAGGTACACTTGATGTTATTGGAAAAACAATTAACAACATAAAACCTATTAAAAATATTGTGCCGTATGTTAACGAAGATAAAACTCAAATTATAGGCAGTGTTATTTACATTGATAATTACGGAAATGTGGTTACCAATATTAAACACGATTTTTTTGAAACCATTCAAAAAGGAAGACCTTACGAGATTTCGGCACGAAATTATAAATTTAAAACCATTTTTTCAAAGTATAGCGACATTGTAAACTTTGAAATCCCTGAGGAAAAAAGACATGACGAAGGCAGAGGCTTAGTCGTTTTTAATTCTGGTGGTTTTTTAGAAATTGCGCTTTATAAAAGTAATACCACCACGGTTGGTAGTGCATCATCCTTAATGGGATTAGGTGTTATGGATGCTGTAAGTGTTAATTTTTTGAGAATAGAGAATAGAGAATAGAGAAATTTAACTGAGTATATGTTTGTAAGAATTGTAAAGATGAGTTTTAATGAGAATGTTATTGATTTGTTTCTTAAAAACTTTGATGCCAATAAACATAAAATTAGAGGATTTGAAGGGTGTCAATTTTTAGAATTATATAGAGATAAAAACGATACTAGTATATTTTTTACTTACAGCTATTGGGACTCTGAAACAGATTTAGAAGCATACAGACAATCCGATTTATTTAAAAACGTTTGGAGTAAAACCAAACCCCTTTTTAATGCAAAACCAGAAGCTTGGAGTGTTGATAAAGTCACTTCTCTCAAGTAAGCAGTTGCAGTATTCAGTCAACAGTAAAAAAAATATATATTCGTGAATTCATGGCAAAATAACCAACTCATAATCAACAAGAATGTTCGCTATACTTAAAAAAGAAATAAACTCGTTTTTCGCATCGCCAATTGGGTATTTGGTCATTGCCATATTCCTTTTGTTAAATGGATTGTTTTTATGGTTGTTTAAAGGCGAATTTAATATTTTAGATTATGGGTTTGCCGATTTATCATCGTTCTTTTTATTAGCACCTTGGATTTTAATTTTCTTGATTCCTGCCGTAACTATGCGCAGTTTTTCTGATGAAAAAAAACAAGGCACTTTAGAGCTTTTATTAACAAAACCAATCTCACATACCAACATTGTTTTAGGTAAATATTTTGGTGCTTTTGTTCTAATTTTAATCGCGCTTTTACCAACGCTACTTTACGTTTACACCGTTTATCGATTAGGAAATCCTGTTGGGAATTTAGATGTTGGCAGCACATTGGGGTCTTACTTTGGGCTATTATTTTTAATAGCATCGTACACCGCTATTGGCGTATTTTGCTCCACGTTATCCGACAACCAAATTGTGGCATTTATTAGTGCTGTTTTTCTGTGTTTCTTGTTTTATATTGGTTTTGAAGGGATTTCAGATTTCACTTCAAACTTATTTATTGAGCAATTAGGAATGAGCTATCATTTTAAAAGTATGAGTCGCGGCGTGCTTGATACGCAGAATATTTTATACTTTTTAAGTGTCACTATTTTCTTTATCGTACTAACCGCTAGAGGCATAAAAACAAAACCTTTTTCTAAGAAAGAATTATTACCACTTTTAGCTTTGCCAATTGGGTTGTTGCTTTTAAATATATTATCTGCTTCAGCTCATAAACGTTTCGATTTAACTGAAGATAATCGTTACACGTTAAGCAAAGCTTCAAAACAAATTATAAATGCTGTTGAATCACCTATTTTAGTTGATGTGTTTTTAAACGGTGATGATTTTCCATCAGAATTTAAACGCCTTCAAAGAGAAACTAAACAATTACTTGAAGAATTTTCAGCAGAAAACAACAACATCAATTTCAACTTTATAAATCCTTTAGAAGATGAAGCTACTCGCGAACGCAACATCCAGCAACTTACACAACGCGGATTAACGCCTATGCAATTAAGCGTGCAAGAAAGCGGCAAGTCGTCGCAAGCCATAATTTTTCCGTGGGCATTGGCAAGTTATAATGATGTTACGATTACCATTCCTTTAGTAAAAAATAAAATTGGTGCATCGCAACAAGACTTAGTAACCAATTCAGTACAACATTTAGAGTATGCATTTGCAGATGGTTTTAGTAAATTAACTAAACCAAAGCAGAAAAAAATTGCCGTATTAAAAGGTAATAATCAATTAGAAGATAAATACATCGCAAATTTTATTAAAAAAATTAACGAGTATTATTTTATTGCGCCTTTTACTTTAGATAGTGTTTCGAAAAATGCTCAAAAAACACTTAACGATTTAAATGAATTTGATTTAATTATATCAGCAAAACCAACTGAAGCTTTTACTGAAAACGAAAAATTAGTTTTAGACCAATTTACCATGAATGGCGGAAAAAGTCTTTGGCTTATTGATAATGTTGTTATGGAAAAAGACAGTTTATTCAACGCTTCGGGAACTAATTTGGCAGTTTCAAGAGATTTGAATTTAAACGATTTCTTTTTTAAATATGGGGTTCGTATCAATCCTGTAATGGTAAGCACGCTCTACTCCGCTCCTATTACGCTAGCGATTGGTGAAGGTAGCGATTCGCAGTTTCAAAATTTAAGATGGCCGTATTCGCCTTTAGCATCATCAAATAGCAAACATCCTATTGTTAATAATTTAAATCTGGTAAAATTCGATTTTGCGAATCAAATTGACACCTTAAAAAACAATATCAATAAAACTATTCTTTTAGAAAGTGCGCCGCTTACAAAATTAGAAGGCACACCAAAAGAAATAAGTTTAGATGTTGTTACCCAAGAGCAAAATCCTAAATTATTCAACAAAGGCAATCAAACACTTGCTGTGTTATTAGAAGGCAAATTTACAAGTGTTTATAATAACCGCATAAAACCTTTTAAACTTTTAGAAGAAAAAAACAAAAGCATTCCAACAAAAATGATTGTTATTGCCGATGGTGACGTGATAAAAAATGACGTGATAAAAAATGCTCCTCAAGAATTAGGATTTGATAGATGGACAGGACAAACCTATGGCAACAAAGAATTTTTACTGAATGCTGTTAATTATTTGTTAGACGATAACGGACTTATAAACATTCGGTCAAAAGAAATTGCTGTGGCGTTTTTAGATCAGCAAAAAATAGCAGCTCAAAAAACAAAATGGCAGCTCATAAATATTGCGTTACCATTGGGATTATTAGCATTATTTGGTTTTACATTTAACTACTTTAGAAAGAAAAAATATGCTGTCTAAATGTTAATAAGTTTGTTTCCTTTATTAATCTGTATGGAATATATTTGTAGAACTCGTCTTGACTTTTTGTTTTTAACCGAAAATGAGATGAAATTTGTTCAGATGAGTTATTTTTTGAAAGGCATAGCATCGCTACGGATAATAAAAGTAACGAAATATGGGCGAATTTCAGCCATTTTTTAGGAAATAGAAAAAGTCAAGATGAGTTCTTTAGTAGCATTTATTCAAAATTAAATACATTATAAATACATGAAATTTATAGTATCAAGTACCTATTTATTAAAACAATTACAGGTTTTAGGTGGCGTAATTAACAGCTCGAACACCTTACCTATTTTAGATAATTTCTTATTTGAATTAGACCACACAAAACTAACGGTTTCTGCTAGTGATTTAGAAACTACTATGGCTTCTAGCTTAGACGTTGAAAGCGATAGCAAAGGTAGCGTTGCAATTCCTGCACGTTTATTACTAGATACTTTAAAAACATTCCCAGAACAACCTTTAACCTTTGTTATTGAAGAAAATAACACGGTTGAAATCAGTTCAAATCACGGTAAATATGCTTTGGCTTACGCCGATGGAAACGAATTCCCAAAAGCAGTTGCTTTAGAAGACCCAAGTAAAACCGTCGTTATTGGCGATGTATTAGCTACAGCAATTAGCAAAACTATTTTTGCAGCTGGAAACGACGATTTACGCCCTGTAATGAGTGGTGTATTTTTTCAGTTTTCAACTGAAGGTTTGACCTTTGTGGCGACTGATGCTCATAAATTAGTAAAATATACACGAGAAGATATAAAAGCAAACCAGATTGCAGAATTTATTATGCCTAAAAAACCTTTAAATCTTTTAAAAGGTATTTTAGCAGCTAGCGAAGAGGATGTTACTATTGAATACAACGAAAGTAACGCCAAATTTACTTTTGAAAACTCTGAATTGATTTGCCGTTTAATTGATGGCAAATACCCGAATTATGAAGCGGTAATTCCTAAAGAGAATCCTAATAAACTAACAATTGACAGAACTCAGTTTTTAAATTCTGTTCGTCGTGTTAGTATATTCTCTAACAAAACAACGCACCAAATACGTTTAAAAATTGCAGGTGCAGAACTTAATATTTCGGCTGAAGATATTGATTACAGCAACAAAGCTGAAGAGCGATTAACTTGTGATTACCAAGGTGATGATATGCAAATAGGGTTTAACTCTCGCTTTTTAACAGAAATGTTAAATAATCTTAATTCTGATGAAGTACAATTAGAAATGAGTATGCCAAACAGAGCTGGTATTTTAACACCAATTGATGGTTTAGATGAAGGTGAGCAGATTACGATGTTGGTGATGCCTGTAATGTTGAATTCTTAAATTCTCACGAACATGGGAATCTCATGATATAAAAAGCAGTAATCTATAATTAGGTTGCTGCTTTTTTCCTCTTGACTTTGTCAGAAAAAAACGATAATTTCGTTTAACATTAGATATAAAACATTAAAATGATTTCATATCAAGTCGTTAGCAATAATTTGAGAAACCTACTTTACATACCAAATCTTTTTGATTTTTATTTCAGTCTCTTCTTGTGGACAAAATTCATCCGAAAAAAAACTTGGACTTACAACAAAAAATCGGACAATTAGTTGCGATATTTAATCACAAGGTCTCACCTTAAGTTACAAAGCACTGATAATATCGTACTTCGTAATAATTTGATGTGTACCATCTTCTAGCTTTACTAAAACCGCATTATTATCTCTATTAAATAGTTTAGAAATATCTTCGATAGCTGTATTTTTACTTACTACCGGAAATGGTTTATGCATCACATCTTTTATTGGTAAATCTGAAATGTCTTTGTTTTCAATAAACATGCGTAACAAATCGGCTTCGTCAATAGCACCAACAAATCCTGTTGAATCTTCAACGGGTATTTGAGATATTTTATACTTTTTCATGCGCTCAATAGCATGCGATACTAGTTCTTCGGTTTTAACGGTTACTAAATCTTGATTTTCGGTATTTTTAACAAGGTCTTCGGCCGTAGTTTTCTCGTCTTCAATAAATCCACGTTCGCGCATCCACTCATCGTTAAACATTTTACCAACGTAACGACTTCCGTGATCGTGAAACAATACCACCACAACATCCTCTTTAGTAAAATGCTCCTCTAATTGCAATACGCCTTTAATTGCAGAACCTGCCGAATTACCCAAAAACATACCTTCTTCTTTGGCTAATTTTTGAGTGTAAATGGCAGCATCTTTATCGGTTACTTTGGTAAACCCATCAATAATGCTGAAATCTACATTTTCTGGTAAAATATCTTCGCCAATACCTTCGGTGATGTATGGGTAAATTTCGTTTTCATCAAACTCTCCTGTTTCATGGTACTTTTTAAACACCGAACCGTAAGTATCTACACCCCAAATTTTAATATTTGGATTTTGCTCCTTTAAATATTTACCAACACCAGAAATGGTACCGCCTGTACCAACGCCAACCACAAAATGTGTGATTTTACCATCGGTTTGTTTCCAGATTTCTGGACCTGTACTTTCGTAATGTGCTGCTGCATTACTTGGATTATCATATTGATTAACGTACCATGAATTTGGTGTTTCTTCGCTCAATCGTTTTGAAACCGAGTAGTAACTTCGCGGATCTGTTGGTTCTACGTTTGTTGGGCATACTACTACTTTTGCACCTACGGCACGTAAAATATCCATTTTTTCTTTGGATTGTTTATCACTAATTACAAAAATACATTTATAACCTTTTACAATGGCAGCTAAAGCTAAACCCATTCCTGTATTTCCCGATGTCCCTTCGATGATGGTTCCTCCAGGTTTTAAGCGTCCGTTGGCTTCTGCATCTTCAATCATTTTTAACGCCATTCTATCTTTTGTAGAATTGCCTGGGTTAAAGGTTTCGTATTTTGATAAGACTAAACATGGTAAATCTTTGGTTAATGCATTTAGTTTTACCAACGGTGTATTACCAATAGTTTCTAGTATGTTTTTAGCGTATTTCATTTCTGGTTTTATGTTTTTTTTAAAGGTGAAATGTGTTCGCCTTTGAAATATTTAGTTGAATTTTGAATCTTTAATTCGGCTCGATTCATAGCTGCAAATTTAAGGTTTTGCTACGACTATTTTTATAAGTTAATGTTAATACTAAAACTTTAATGCGAGTTTTGGTTTGCATTAGGAATTGCAGAGGTATCCTTTTTAAAAACAAAAAAAGATTTGATATTGCTAAGACTGAAATTTAACAGATTGCCAAGCCCTTCGTCCTTGCAATGAACTTTAAAAGATATAGCAGAAAATCCGACTTTTTGTTTTTCTCAAAAAATAACGCTCAAATAAAATTATTCAAACCGAATGGCTTTTACTGGCGATATTTTTGTGATAATGTAAGAAGGTACTAAAAGCATAAGCAAACACAGAATGAGTGTGCCGATGTTTAAGGCAACAATATAACTTAAACTAATGTAAACTGGGGCTTCGGATACGTAGTATACGCTTGGGTCGAGTAGAAATATTTTGAAATATTTTTGCGCAAATAGGATGCCTAAACCTAAAATATTACCCCATAATAAGCCTAAAAAAATAAGGTACGAAGCGTTATAAATAAATAGTTTACGGATACTCCAATTGTTACTACCTAAGGCTTTTAAAACACCTATCATTTGTGTGCGTTCGAGAATTAAAACGAGTAGCGCAGTAATCATGTTAATGCCTGCTACGAGTATCATGATGCCGATAATGCCATATATGTTTTTATCGAAAATTTTAATCCATTCTAAAATGGAATAGTATTTATCTTTTATAGTTTGTGAATCAAGCAAAGAAGGTAAACTTTGATGTACTTCGATACCTTTTCTTTGCAACTCACTATAATCGTTTATAAAAATTTCAAAGCTTCCTATTTGGTTATCTTTCCATTTATTAATACGCTGCAAATGGCGAATATCTCCTATTAAATAAGTAGCATCAAAATCTTGAAATCCTGAATTATAAATACCTACAATGCTGTATGTAATAATGTTTGGGAGTTTATTGGGGTCGTCTTTTTTAAATATCATTTGAAAAGTATCACCCAATTTAAACTGCAATCGGTTTGCTAAATATTGCGATATTAAAACGTCTTCGTTTCGTTTGCCTGTGTAATCTGGCAGTTTACCTTCAATTAAAAACTCTTTAAAATAACTCCAGTTATAATCAGCACCAACACCTTTTAAAACAGCGCCTTCCCATACGGTTTCATCACGAATAACTCCGTATTTTGTTGCTACCGCTTGAATGTGACTAATACCTTCAACCGACTTGAATTCTGGATAAAACTCTTGTTCTTTTAATATGGGCACTAAGCTTTCCTGCGAGTTGTTACTATCGTAATTGGTAATGGTAATATGTCCATTAAACGCCACCACTTTATCTCGAATTTTTTGTTGCAGACCAATACCTGTGGCAATGGCAATCATCATAACTATCATACCAATAGCAATAGCTGCAATACCAATTTTTATTATTGGAGCAGATATGCTACTTTTATACGCTTTACTACCAATAATACGTTTAGCTATAAAAAACTCGTAATTCAATTTATATGGTGTCGTTTAATGTTTTCAAAAATACAGTTTTATTATTTGTTTTAATCATGATTTCTTGTGGAAGTAAATCGAAATCTAAAGATTCTTTGAGTACTAATCATGATGAGATTCTAAAACAAATTGAGAATGACGAAAAAATTATTGTTGGTGCTAATCAAACAGAAAACTACTTATCATTATTAAAAGGGAAACGTGTTGGTGTTGTTGCAAATCAGACTTCTGTTATTTTTAAAAATGAAGAACCTGATAACAAACAGATTGCCACATCGCAAAAAGCTTCTCGCAATGACGATTATATTCATCTCGTAGATTCTTTAATGGCTTTAAATATTAATATTAAAAAAGTATTTGCGCCAGAACATGGATTTCGTGGTACTGCCGATGCAGGTGAGCATGTTAAAGATGATATTGATACTAAAACCAATTTACCTCTTATTTCGCTTCATGGAAAAAACAGAAAGCCATCTAAAGAACAACTTGAAGATTTAGATGTTATGATTTTTGATATTCAAGATGTTGGTGTTCGCTTTTATACTTATATCTCAACATTACACTATGTTATGGAAGCTTGCGCTGAAGCAGAAATTCCACTTATAATATTTGATAGACCAAACCCCAATGGACATTATATTGATGGCCCTACCCTAGAGATTGAAAACAAAAGTTTTTTAGGTATGCACCCAATTCCGTTAGTACACGGCATGACTATTGGCGAATATGCACAAATGATTAACGGTGAAAAATGGTTAGAAAACGATTTAAAATGTGATATTACTATAATACCTATTAAACATTATACGCACCATACTTTTTATAGTTTACCTATAAGACCTTCGCCTAATTTACCAAACGACCAGTCTATTAAGCTATATCCTAGCCTAGGTCTTTTTGAAGGTACAAACGTAAATGCTGGTCGTGGTACCGAATTTCAGTTTCAACGTTATGGCGCACCGTTTTTAGACAAAAAAAATCTTAAGTTTACCTATACGCCTGTTGCTAATTTTGGTGCTAAAACCCCTAAACATAAAAATGAAATTTGCTATGGCGAAGATTTAAAAGATACTGATATTAATGGCGTTATGACACTAAAATGGATTATAAAAGCTTATAAAAACTCAACTGATGTATCTTTATTTTTTCTTACTAATGGTTTTACAAAACACGCTGGAACAGACAAACTACAAAAACAAATTGAAGCTGGTCTAAGCGAAGAAGCTATTAAAGAAACATGGCAAGATGATTTAATAGCTTTTAAAAAAATTAGAGCGAAGTATTTGATTTACGACTAGTCTTCAGCCGATGTTGGTTTTCTATATTTTTGAAACGGTTGTTTCAATAAATCTTTAATATTGCTGTTTTCTTTTTCATCTGGAAATACATCAACTCCATAAACAATTTTATCTGTATCTAATTCCATATACGTACCTAACAATCTATCCCAAATCGAAAAGATATTGCCGTAATTAGAATCTGTATACGGCATTTTATGGTGATGATGTACCTTGTGCATATCTGGTGAAACTAACACGTAACTTAAAGCCTTGTCAACCTTTTTTGGTAACCTAATGTTTGAATGACTAAACTGTGTAGCTACAATTGATAAAGACTGATACAACATAACTATTCCAATAGGCGCACCTATAGCTATAACGCCAATTAACGTAAATGTATAACGAATAATGCTCTCAATAGGATGGTGTCTGTTAGCCGTTGTAGCATCCACTTTATGATCGGAATGATGTACCAAATGTACCATCCACAACGGCGGTACTTTATGCTCGATCAAATGAGGTAAGTAAGCTCCGAAAAAATCCATTAAAAACACCCCTAAAAGAATATATAACCCCAAAGACATGTCTGGCAACCAATTTAAAATTCCGAAATTATTGGCGATTGCCCAATCTGAAGTCATTAATAAAAGGAATGCCATCGGTAAATTAACAAGTATAGTAGTTATTGTAAAAAATATGTTAGGAACGGCATGTTTCCATTTTTTATAATTGAAACTAAACAAAGGCATTGCACCTTCTAAAAGCCAGAAAAAAGTTAGTCCACCAACAATTATAAGTCCGCGATGTAGCGGAGGAATGGTTTCGAAATATTGCAATAATGCTTCCAATAGAAAGAATTTAGATACTAAATATAATGAAAACTTAGAAGTTAAAGCTTAACTCTTTTTTTCATTTCCTCAACAATATTAAAAGCCGCGGGACACATCGCTACATTTTTAAGAGTTAGGTTAGAAATTTGCTGAAACTTTTTTCTATCCGTATGCGGAAATTCTCTGCATGCTTTGGGGCGTACTTCGTAAATTGAGCAATAATTATCTGCGCCTAAAAACGTACACGGAACCGTTTGTAAAACATAATCGTCGTCCTCATCAATTCGCAAATACTGATTTATAAATTGTTGTGGTTTTTGTTTAAAATGTTTCGATATTCTATCAATATCTTTATCTGTAAACAATGGGCCAGTAGTTTTACAGCAATTAGCACAGGTTAAGCAGTCTGTTTTTTCAAACTCTTCGTCGTGTAATTCTTGCATCACATAATCTAAATTTTTGGGTGGTTTCTTTTTTAACTTCGCGAAGAATTTTTTGTTTTCGTTATGCTTATCTTTGGCTTGCTTTGGAAGATTATTTATGACGTCTTGCATAGTGTAAAAATACTATAATTTATGAGATGCTGAAACAAGTTCAGCATGACAAAATTAATTATGAAAGACCTTTTCGGAAACGCATTATTAGATTATCAAAACGGAAACTACACCGAAGATATTATTACTTCAACTAATATTTCTGATGAAGATGCATTGCCTCTTCCCTATTTGTTTCGGGGTTTTAAAGATATGCCCATATTAGAACAGAAGGTTTTAAAACTTGCAAAAGGTTTTGTTTTAGATGTAGGTTGTGGTGCAGGAAATCATAGTTTGTATTTGCAAGAAAAAGGACTTAAAGTTAAAGCTATCGATATTTCAAGAGGTGCTATTAAAGTGGCGAAACAACGTGGTGTTTTATATACTGAAGAAAAGAATATTTTAGATGAAACGGAAGCATTTGACACCATTTTATTATTAATGAATGGTACAGGCATTTTTCAAGAGTTATCACAAGTTTCAAAATACTTATCGCATTTAAAAAGTCTTTTAAAACCAAACGGACAGATTTTAATTGATTCGTCAGATATTAAATATATGTACGAAGATGAAGATGGTGGCTTATGGCAAGATGTGAATGCAAACTACTATGGCGAACTCGATTATTTTTTGAGTTATAAAGGCGAAAAAGAATTACCAATGAAATGGTTGTATTTAGATTTTAATATGCTACTAACCGTATGTACTTCTGTGGGACTTAAATGTGAATTGATTTTAGAAGGTGAGCATTTTGATTATTTGGCGCGTTTGAGTTTATAATTTATATCTATAATGACCAATAATTTTAAAGTCGAAAAGACAATCTTCTATTACTTGACCTGAACCAATATTATGAACAATTAAGTTTCGTTTACCATCTTTTGATTTTTTATTAACCACAATACCAATGTGTGTTGTTGCTCCTCTTAAATTCCAACACACCACATCACCTGGTTTATAATCGTTGGCATTTTTAGTAATTAGTTTTTCTGCGCCTTGGCGTTTAAAATACATCATTAAATTTGGCACGCGTCTGTGGTCAATATTTTTATCGGTAGTTTTTAAACCCCATATTTTTGGATATACATTAAAGTTAGCTTTCATATCTTCATGAACTTCTTTTTGCAAATCGATGCCTAATTTTCTATATGCTCTAATTATAACATCAGTACAAACGCCTTTATCACTTGGAACATCGCCATTTGGATAAGCTATTGAGAAATAACTTGGGTCATAAGTTATTTTTTGGTTTGTTAATTCTAGAGCAGCATCAGACAGATTTAATGTTTGAACTTCACTTTGTGAAATGCAAAGATTGAAACAGAAAAGAAGTAGAATGAATTTTATCTTTTTCATTAAAATATAGATTTTAATTTGAAAGATTCCCGCCTACGCGGGAACTAGAAGTCAAACTTAAAAGTAGCACCAGCTAAAAACTGGATACTTTGCACCGGGAAATTTTGCCAACGCTGATACGCCTTATTATTGATATTATTTGCCTTTGCAAACACCGAAATTTTGTCATTAATATGATACCCCAAATGTGCATTGGCATCAAAATAGCTATCCAAAACCATTGTAAAAGGTGTTGTAATAGTTATACCATCGTTTAAAAAAAACTGGTCTTTCCGTTCTCCAATGTAAAACAAGTTAGCACCTGCAAACCAATGCTCGTTTATTTGATAATCTAAAAATAGTGAGCCTTTTACATCAGGTAAATTCCAAGCTTCTGCTTCGGTATCGGTTGTATATTTAAAATATTCAGCTTTAATGCCTAATTTGAAATTTCTATTTACGTCAACATTAATTTCTCCAGCAACCCCAAAGGTATCAACATCGTCATACACCATTCCAAAAGAATTTCCGTAGGCATAATTTTGATTTGTTAACGTAATATCATTATTTCTAAACAGTGCTTTATTTCTATCAGCTAAATAACGCCCACTAATATTATAACTCATATTACTCGATAGTTTGCCTTTTAAACCAATATATGCATTGTACTGCTGATCGGTTGGCATAACCATTAAAGTTGGTGATACAAAAGGGTTTTCGGTTGCAAAATCGTGATATGAATTTTGAATTAACTCCCCTTGAATGCCTCCATAGGCAATTAAAACATCGTTAACCAATCTGTAAGTTGCGGTTATATTTGGATATAAATAAATGTTGTTTTCTTTAGTTTCAGAATCTCTTAAATATGAAATTGAGACTCCTAAATTAAGCGTTAAGTCGTCCTCTTTTAATTGATAAGTTGGGGAAACGCCTATTTGAAAATTACCATGCCTTAATTCATTATTAGAAAAATAACTCCTATCAAATGTTCCGTTTATATAATCAAATTTAAAATCAGTCGAAATTTCTTCACCTTGTATTGGTATATCTATTTTGGCTTTGGCAATAAACCTATTTTCTCCAGAACCTTGATTATCTCCAAAACGTCTGAAAAAGAAACTTCCAGAATTAATGTATGTGTTTTCGAATGAAATATCTCCGCCAAAATGCGCACTGTAAAACGAATGATCTACATCAATATTATTAGCTTGCGCTTGTGCAATTTGAGACTGTGGTACACCATACCAATTAAACATTTGTTGCTGAAAACCACCTTCAACATGCCACGCTAAATCACGTAATCTGCTTGAATAATTAGCATTTATTTTTGTAGTTGAAAAATTATCATCAAAAGATAGATCTTCTATACCACCTTGTGATGAATGATGACTAACATAACCACCTACACTTTCGGTTCTACTAATCGCATGATTTAAATACACTTCTCCTAAAATTGTAGTGTAAGTTCCAAAACCTAAAGTGGCGTAATTATCATATAATTTAACAGGTTTAGCTTTTTCAACTACAGCTGCCTTTCCTTTGGCAGGTGTAAATGTTGAAGCCACTGGAAATGAAAAAATGTTATACTTAATCTCTTTTTTTGTCGCTGTTTCTTCATCATCTAAAGACGGAATCTCTTTTACCTTAAAAGCATCAGAGATTGATGGTGTATATGGTTTCACAACATCAATAACACCTGTATTAATAGTATCGTTTTTTCTGCTTTGAGAGAAAACAGTTGTAACGCTTAAAGTAACAATGGCTAATAAAATATATTTTGTGTGCTT
>NZ_CAXIBN010000066.1:0-16304 GCF_964021735.1 uncultured Wocania sp.
CGTTTTGCAGGACCAGTTTGCGCCATATAAGGTGATAATTCTTGAACTTTTTTTGCAGTTTCAAGAATTAATGGTTTTAATAAATCGAATTCTGCACCTTCACTTTCAGTAATTTCATGTCCAATTCGGTATAATTGATTCGTAAAATTATTAACAAAAACTGCAGCTAAATGCAACACACGACGCTGGTCGCTATTAACTTTTTTAGTAGCGCTTCCTATAGAAATAGCCAATTGTTTTAAAATATGATAATCTTTTTTATCGATGGTTTCAATACAAATCGGCACGTTTTTAAAATCCATTTCAGCATCTTTACTAAAGGTTTGTAACGGATAAAATACACCACGTTTCTGCTTTTTATCAATATCATAAACACCAACGCTGCCAGAGGTATGAATTACGAGTTGGTTTTCAAATGGAAGTTGTTTTGATAGTTCTACAATAGCATCATCACTAACTGCTATTATATAAACATCGGCATCTTTTAAAAGTGATACATCATCAATAACTTCAACCTCATTTTTATAGGAGTTAATAGCATTTAAGTTTCTGTTATACCATTGATTTATAACAACATTTTCAGCTTTGCTAAAAGCTTTAAATAGGTGAGTGGCTACATTGCCAGCGCCAAGAATAACTATTGAAATCATACTGCTAAAATAAGTAAGTATTGTATCATATAAAAGACTTATGTCTTATCTTTGCTTACTATGAATAAAAAAGATATTGAAACCAGAGACGATGTGTTTTTATTGGTTTCATCATTTTATATAAAAGTTAGAAAAGATACTGTTTTAGGACCTTTTTTTAACAATGCAATTAAAGATTGGGACGAGCATTTAGAAAAGCTAACCACATTTTGGGAATCGAGTTTGTTTATGACCAGAAAGTTGGAAAAGAAATATAAAGGCAACCCTTTAGAAGCTCATGTGAAAGTTGATAAAGAAAATAATAATACCATTTCTGAGTTACACTTCGGGCTTTGGCTAAACCTTTGGTTTCAAACTATTGATGAACTTTTTGAAGGAGATTATGCCGAAAACGCGAAACGACGTGCCAGAAAAATGGGCACGTTTTTATATTTAAAAATATTTGAAGCGAGAATGAAAGAGTAGGCAATATTTAGTATTCAGTTTGCAGTTTCAGTAATCATTTTTTATAGTAAAAATATTAGTGCATTCGTGGCAACTCTTTTAAAATTTAACAGCTTTTAATAAACATAAATCCTTAAATTTGCTCGACCTAAAAAAAGGTAGTTATTATGGAAAATAAACTCGCCAAAATTCTCTTTTCAACACGACTTACTGCTGTTTTATTTTTAGCCTTTGCTGCAGCAATGGCAATAGGCACATTTTTAGATGCAGGACAAGACACATCGCCTACGCCATACACCCGAAATTTAATATATAATGCTTGGTGGTTCGAAGCTATTATGGTGTTTTTTGTAATTAATTTTACAGGAAACATTTTTCGTTTCAGATTGTATAAAAAAGAAAAATGGGCAACCTTAATATTACATTTATCATTCATTTTTATATTATTAGGGGCATTTATTACCCGTTATGTGAGTTTTGAGGGGATGATGGCTATTCGAGAAGGTGCTACTGAAAACACCTTTTTATCTCAAAAAACATATGTAACAACTTATATTGATGGAGATTTTAAAATTGATGGGCAAAGTCAAAGACGTGTTTTAGAATCTGAAGTTGATTTTTCTAAACGCCTAAAAAACAAGTTTAAAATAAATACCGATTACAATAAACAACCCGTAACTATTGAATTGGAAAAGTTTATTGTTGGTGCTGAAGAAGATATTATTCCAGATGATAGCGGAGAACAATATTTAAAATTAGTTGAAGCTGGAGGAAATGGTGCGCACAATCATTTTTTAAAAGTTGGAGAAATTGCTAATGTTCATAATGTATTAATAGCACTTAATAAACCTACCGATGGCGCAATAAATATTACATATTCTAATGATGAGCTAACCATACAATCGCCTTTTGAAGGTAGTTATATGACTATGGCAACAAGAGCTGAAGGTGAGTTGGTAAAAGATAGCATACAGCCTTTAGTATTGCGCTCGTTATATAAAATTGGTAATATGCAAATGGTGTTTCCTAAACCCGTTGTAAAAGGTGTTTTTGATGTGGTTCAGAAATCAGAGATACTTAAAAATGATAGTGATGGTGTAGTGTTGAAAGTAACCGCAAATAACGAAACAAAAACAGTGGGATTATTAGGAGGTAAAGGAACAAATAGCGCTTTTAAACAAATTAAAGTTGGCGGTTTAGATTTTGCTTTTAAATACGGATCGAAAGTATTAGAGTTGCCATTTCAAATAAAATTGAATGATTTTGAAGCCGAACGTTACCCAGGAACTGAAAGAGGCTACTCTGCCTATTCAAGTCAAGTTACTGTTCTAGACGAACAAGAAGGCGATTTTGATTATAAAATATTTATGAATAATATTTTAGACCATCGTGGATACCGATTTTTTCAATCTGGTTTCGATCCCGATGAAAAAGGAACCATATTATCTGTAAATCATGATTATTGGGGAACTTTGCTTACCTATATTGGTTATTTTATGCTTTACTTTGGTATGATGGCTATTTTGTTTGTTAAAGGGTCTCGCTTTGGCGATTTAAAAAAACAGCTTGATAAAGTAAAAGCTAAAAAAGCAAAATTACTTTCAATAGTATTGTTATGTTTTGGGTTGAATGCCTTTTCTCAGCAACATTCTGAAAACGATGGACACGACCACTCCAAACCATCAAAAACTCAAATAGATTCTATATTAAAAGCAAACATAACACCTAAAGCACATGCCAATGAATTTGGGCATTTAGTGATTCAAGATCTTAGCGGACGTATGATGCCTGTTAATACATATGCATCAGAAATGCTCCGTAAACTAAGTAAAAGTGATACTTATGAGGGTTTTGATGCCAACCAAGTACTTTTATCTATACAAGAAAGCCCAATGTTATGGTATAATGTACCTATCATATATTTGAAGCCTAAAAAGGGAGATTCAATCAGAAGTTTAATTGGCATTAAAAAAGAAGAAAAACATGCTACATTAGCCGATTTTTTCACAGAAAGAGGTGAGTATAAATTAGCACCTTATTTAGAAGAAGCGTATAAGGCACAAGTGCCTACTGGATTTCAAAAGGAATTTAAAGAAACCGACCAACGTGTTAGTTTATTGTACAATGCTGTAGAAGGCATGTCGTTAAAAATATTCCCTATTCCTAATGATGACAATAACAAATGGATTTCGGCTTACGATTATAGAATTGACAAAGCAGTAAATAATAGAATAGAAGATTCACTTTACGGAAATTTTATAAAAAACGGATTTAGAGCTTATTTATTTACGCTAAATAATTCAAAAAAATCTGGTGATTTCTCTGAAGCTTCAAAACTTTTATCAGCCTTTAAAAAAACGCAGCATCAATACGGAGCTTCGGTTATGTTGAGTGATGATAAAGTTAAAACAGAAGTTTTATACAATAAATACGATATTTTTAAAAAGCTTTTTAGCTGGTATATGTATGCAGGTACATTACTGTTTATAATATTAATTGTTCAAATATTTAAAGAGAAAAGTAAGGCTATAAATATTGCTGTAAATGTCTTAAAAGTTATAATACTTGGTCTCTTTATTTTGCATACCACAGGTTTAATTGTGCGTTGGTATATTTCTGGTCATGCGCCATGGAGCGATGCTTACGAATCTATGATTTACGTAGCCTGGTCTACGATGTTATTTGGTTTAATTACAGGAATAAGTAAGAAAAAAGAGAAGGGCGATAAAGATAATGTTTCAGGAATTCTATTGGCTATTTTAGGAAAAAGAAATACTTCTGATTTAACCATTGCGGCAGGAGCTTTTGTAACTTCTATGATTTTAATGATTGCGCATTGGAATTGGATGGATCCTGCCATTGCCAATTTACAACCTGTACTTAATAGTTATTGGCTCATGATTCACGTTGCGGTAATTGTAGCAAGTTACGGGCCATTTGCATTGGGTATGATTTTAGGCGTTGTATCATTATTATTGATGATTTTCACTACAAAAGAAAATAAAGTGAAAATGGATTTAAACATTAAAGAACTTACCATAATTACTGAAATGGCTTTAACTGTAGGTTTAGTGATGTTAACTATTGGTAACTTTTTAGGCGGTATGTGGGCAAACGAAAGTTGGGGACGCTATTGGGGTTGGGATCCTAAAGAAACTTGGGCACTTATTAGTATTATGATTTATGCCTTTGTAATACACATGCGATTGATTCCTGGGTTGCGCGGACGTTGGTTTTTTAACCTGATGTCTATCGTGGCGTTTGCTAGTATTTTAATGACCTATTTTGGAGTGAATTTCTATTTAGCTGGATTGCATAGTTATGCTAGTGGTGACCAAATAGTGAGTGTTAAGTTTATATTAATTGCTTGTGCTATCGTTGCTGTTTTAGGGTTTTTCGCTTACCGCGGATATGCTAAGTATTATAAGAAATAAATTCCTGCGGAGGCAGGAATCTGTTTATTTTAAATTTTTTCACTCGTCTCTTAAATGTTTTAATGCGTGATTTTAAGACTTTTTGTAAACTGTAAATTTAGCGGATTTGAAAGGTTATGACAGATAAATTACAGCATATAACTGACTTGCCCGCGTTAGGGATTGAGGCATTTGTTGGAGCTCGCCGACGCAGGAGGAAGCGACTGCCGAAAGCCCGACCCATAGGGTAACGTCCTATTATTATTTATAAATCAATCCTAAAACATAGCCGTAGCCAAGTCCGAATAAAATAGCTAAACCGAAACTTAATAAACTGCCTATTAGTATGTATTCGGTTAGTTTTCGGTCTTTTGCTTTTGATAAATCGCCAAAACGAAACACCGATTTTGCTGCTAATAAAAACCCGATGCCTTCCCAATGTTGTGTGATTATAAAGGCGAATACAAATAGACGTTCTAGCATGCCAATGTAAGCCCCAGCGTTTTCTAAGGATTCCTCGTTGCTGTCTTCTTTTAAATACCATTTAGAAATGATGGTTCTCATAATTATTGACGAGACTACGGTTACGCCCAATAAACTTGTGATTAGCAATAAAAAGGCTGGATTATAAAGCGAATCGATGCTAAATTGATAAGGTTCGTAAATGCTAACTACCAAAGCAATTAGTATAAAATGTGCAAGCTGGTCTAAGCCAAAAAGTAGTCTGTTGTTGAGTACAGCTTTTAAATGAAGCTTTATTACATCGATAATGAAATGAGAAATAATAATGATTAAAATACCCAGCCAATACTTAAAATCGGCTTGCAAAACTAAAAGTAAAGCACCCAAATGCACTACAATGTGCCAGTATAAAAATTTGGATTTATGTTTATGTATTTCTTTATGAATCACCCATTTTTGGGGTTGTAATAAAAAATCGCCTATAAAATGTGCTAATATTAATTTGATGAATAATGCTAACATAAGGTTTGTATTTGGGTTTCGTAGTAGTATAATAGTTTTGAGATTTCATCATAGCCAGCGCGTTTAAGACCTTGACTAATATTGCCTTGAGTTCTTTTTAAAATTTTTGCTAATTGACTTTGGTTCAAGTCTGGATTTTCTAAAGCAGTTTTTATAAGAATTGCTGAGGTACTAGTCCAATTATTTAAAATTAATTGAGCAAGTTCTAGCATAATGTTTATTGAGTTGTCAAATTCATTAAAAGGTGATTTTACAGCAAGTGTTGTTTTTTTAAGAGCTTCAAAACACTCGCCCGAATTAACAAAAGCACTGCCGTTAGATTCTGTAATTTTATCAGATTGATATGTTTTTTCCCCTATGCCAATGGCTAATCTTACATCAATATTTTCAAATTGCTTTATAGTCGCTTTAATTAAAACACAAGCTTTTAAGGCTTGTTTTGGATTAATTTCCAACTGAAAACTGTCGCCTCTATATATTTCCCATGACAAAGGAGAATTACCATAACTATTCAAAATAGTTTTAAGAGTCTCTAGCCATAGTTTTGGAGAACTTTTTTTAGAATTTATAATATCACCTGTTATTATACTTGTCATAGTTTAGCAATAGATATAATCCAAATGTATAAATTTTTATTCAAGAAAGCAAAATTATTAGCTAAAAGACTAATAATTATAAATATTAGCTTTTGGGCTAATAATTATGAATATCACCTTTTTAGAAGATAATCAAAGATGCTTTATAACATGTAAATAATTGTTTTTGCTTTTTTCGAACTCACTTTAAAACAAATATCTTTGCACAATAATTTTTAAAAAAGAATAGGAATGAAATTATTTAAAGAATTTAAAGAATTTGCCGTAAAAGGTAATATGATGGATATGGCAATAGGTATTATTATTGGAGCAGCCTTTAATAAAGTAATTGACGTGTTGGTAAAAAAAGTATTTTTGCCACCATTATCGTTATTAACGGATGGTGTAAATTTTGAGAATAAACGCATTATACTTAAAGATGCAGTAGAAAATGCCAACGGAACAATGCTTACAAACGAAGTTGCTATAGGTTATGGTGCTTTGGGCGAAGCCTTTTTAGATTTTATTATTATAGGGTTCACAGTATTTATTGTAGTTAAGTTTATGAATAGATTACGTAAAAAAGCGCAAGACACAAAAGATACTACGGTTGCTACACCAAAAGATATTGAGTTACTTTCTAGGTTAACAGATTTAATGGAAGAACAAAATGCGTTGTTAAAGTCTAAAAACTAAATTATGGCAAAAACGGGGCGTGATAAAAACACGAAGAATAAAGCGAAACATTCTAAATTAATGGCTCAGAAAAAGAATAAAAAGAAAGCTGAAGAAGCTTTACGTAAGGAGCGATTAAAAGCTATTATTAAAAAATCGAAAGAGGACTAATTTTTCGTTAAACCGAATTTGTTTCAGTTTCTCATTAATATAGATTTTTATCTCAAAATATTTTCTATCTCGCTAAACCTAATCTCACTAAAATCACTAATCACTTTATTGGCTGTTGAATAATCTTGATTTTTCGAATGCTCGCTATCAAAACCAACACAATAGATACCCGCAGCATTTGCCGCTTTTATACCATTGGTGGAATCTTCAATAACTATACATTCTTCCCTTTTAAAACCTGAAGCTTTAGCAGCATTTATAAAAATTTCTGGGTGTGGTTTCGAGGCTTTTAAATCGGCTCCGCTAAGTTTATCTACAAAGTATTGATCGAGATTAAAACGCATAAAAATTCTATTAATATTAGGCATCGAAGCCGAAGATGCTAATACTAATTTTAAACCGTTGCTATGGTAATCTTTAATCAATTCTAAAACGCCATCAATAAGTTTAAAACTGTTATCATTATTAAATAAATATTTAAAATGCTTACGTTTTATAGCCATTAATGTTTCGGGCGATTCATTAAGATTAAATGTTTTACATAAATGCTGACAAATGGGTAGTGTTGCTTGTCCAGTAAAAGACTCGTAAAGTGCATCAGACACATCAATATTCACATCTTTAAACATGTTTTGATAGGCTTTGTGGTGCAACGGTTCGCTATCAACAATAACACCATCCATATCAAAAATAACAGCTTTTAACATTTCAAAATTTTTTGGCGAAGATATGCCATACAGTACAAATTCCCTAAGCGCATTTTGTAGTTTTAAATTAATTTGTCATATTTGCGGTCTTATGATTGCATAATTCGACTTCCGTTCTGTATCGAGATTCCCTCGAACTAAAAAATACTAAACACTCCTTGTGTTTGGTTATGTCTATATTTTATATTTTTCAAAATGCAATCAAATAAAATTTCATTAAAACAATTCATTCAATATTTTAAAATAGCTGTTACTGGCAAAGACCAAGAATTTACATCTGGTAGTATACGTAAAGCAGTTTTTATGCTATCTATTCCTATGATTTTAGAAATGCTCATGGAATCTATTTTTGCGCTAGTAGATATTATGTATGTATCTCAAGTTAGTGTAAATGCGGTGGCAACCATAGGTTTAACTGAATCTGTTATTACATTAGTGTATGCCGTTGCCATTGGTTTAAGTATGGCAGCAACAGCTGTAGTGGCAAGACGTATTGGAGAAACAGATGTAAAAGGCGCATCAAATGCCGCAGTTCAAGTTATATTTTTAGGTGTATTTGTGGCAGCAATTATTAGTGCATTAGGTATCATTTATCCTAAAGAAATATTAGGTTTGATGGGTGCAGAACCGGATCTTATTGCTGAAGGTTACGGTTATACACAAGTGCTTTTAGGCGGAAATGCAACTATTATGTTACTGTTTTTAATTAATGCTATTTTTAGAGGAGCGGGAAATGCATCGGTAGCGATGTGGACACTTATTTTGTCAAACGGACTTAATATTATTTTAGATCCGATGTTTATTTTTGGTTTCGGTCCTATTCCAGCTTATGGTGTTAAAGGTGCTGCTATTGCTACAACCATCGGTCGTGGTACTGCAGTGGTTTTTCAATTGGCTGTTTTATTTTATGGATATAGTAAAATTAAAATTGGTGTTAAAGATTTAGTACTTCGTGTTGGTGTGATGCTGAATTTAATAAAGGTGTCAATAGGTGGTATTGGTCAGTTTTTAATAGGCACATCATCCTGGGTATTTTTAATGCGAATTATGAGTGAGTTTGGTAGCGAAGTGTTGGCGGGTTACACCATTGCCATTCGTGTTATGATGTTTACATTGATGCCAGCTTGGGGCATGAGTAACGCTGCTGCAACTTTAGTAGGACAAAATTTAGGTGCTAAAAAACCAGAACGTGCAGAACAATCGGTTTGGAAAACAGGAAAGTATTCTGCTATTTTTATGGGTATTGTATCTGTGATTTATTTAGTGTTCGCACCACAAATTATTATATTGTTTAATGCTACTCCAGATGTTGTAAAATATGGTAGCCTGTGTTTGCGAGTCATTGCTGCAGGTTACATTTTTTACGGTTATGGTATGGTGGTTATCAATGCGTTTAATGGTGCAGGCGATACCAAAACACCTACTTATATTAATTTTGTTTGTTTTTGGTTATTGCAATTACCATTTGCATATATAATGGCAATTACTTTAGGTTTTGGGCCTGCTGGTGTGTTTTGGGCAATTACTTTAGCAGAAGTTTTAATAGCTATTATTGCTATTGTTTGGTTTAAAAAAGGACATTGGAAAACGGTTGAGGTGTAATAAAAGAAGTATAAAATGAAAATAGGAAAACAATTTAATACGCTAAACAAATCTGAATACGTTCATTATATAGATAATTATAAAAAGTACACAGACTTTAATACATTGGGCTTGTATAAATCAATTTGTGAAAATGAAAAACTTAATCTTGATGATAAGATTGAAATTAGAGATTATGCAAATCGATTTTTTGAAAAAACATTTAATTTTTATCAATTAAAAGATCCATTAACCTATTTTAATTTAATCACTTTAGGTGAAGAAATGACTGTTGCTGATGAAAGTAAAGTTTGGGACGATATAAAATCAAATCAGGAAAAAATATTAACTGATAAGAAAATTAAACATAGAAATTTTGGAGACTATTCAAAACATAATTGTGGTTATGATAACTGTCGTTTTAATGGATTAATGATTAGACAAGGATCAGCTCTAGCTGAAGGTTCTATGCATTTTAATTCTGATAAAAATAGCTTTGGAGCTAAAAACAAATCAGAAAGGATGAAAAAACAAAGAAAAAACATTTCAAAAATAATAAATGAGGAATTAGACGATTTAATTTTATAGCTATCAAAAAACAAACAAACATTCACTCTAACAATAAGCACAAATCGGGTTACGATTTAGATGCTTTATCTGTTTGTTTTCCAGAATTAGAAGCTTTTATACTTGTAAATAAATACGAAATTAAAACGATTGATTTTGCAAACCCAGACGCTGTAAAAGCTCTTAATACAGCGTTGTTGTATAAATACTATAATATTGATTTTTGGAAATTTCCAGATGCTAATTTATGCCCGCCAATTCCTGGTCGCGTAGACTATATTCATTATTTAGCAGATTTACTTAAAGCTTCAAACTTAAAAGAAAACATTAGTATTTTAGATATAGGAACTGGAGCAACATGTATTTATCCTATTTTGGGAGTTGCCGAGTATAACTGGAGTTTTGTGGCGACTGATATTGATAAAACTTCCATAGAAACTGCTCAAAAAATCATTAATAAAAACAACTTAAATGATTCAATTTCTTTAAGACATCAAAAAGATAGTTCGAGAATTTTTAAAGGTGTTTTAAATGAAGATGATAGGTTTTCAGCATCAATATGCAATCCGCCATTTTATAAATCGAAAACCGAAGCTTTAGAGGCTACAACAAGAAAACTAAAAGGCTTAAATAGAGTAGAAGATAAGCTTGTAAGAAACTTTGCTGGCACGCAAAACGAACTTTGGTACAAAGGAGGCGAAAAAGCGTTTATTCATAATTATTTATATGAAAGCTCTTTGTTTAAAGAACAATGTGTTTGGTTTACCACATTAGTATCTAAAAAAGATTTAGTAAGAGGTATTTATGTCTCTTTAAAAAAGCTTGGAGCAATTCATATTAAAACTATTAATATGGGGCAAGGCAATAAAATATCGCGTATTGTAGCTTGGACGTTTTTAACTAAAGAAAAGTAAAAATAGCATAAGAAATATTAGATTTAGCTGTTTTTTTTCTTTTTTCTTAAATCTGTTTTAAAAAACAAACCAACTTGTATTCTATGTAAATTCTCTTTATTAGATGTGTTTCTATTTATATACCCTAGTTGTATGTTGCTAGATTTAGAAATATTAATACCTAAACCAGTATATAGCCTATTTTCTGGTGTGTTGCTTAATTTTGGGGTTAATAAAAGTTCGTTAGTTAAGCGAGCAAACCATGTTTTGTTTAAATTAAATTTAGTGCCAATACGATAGCGTAGCCTTGCTACTTTTGGTTTAGAATCATGTTTTCTAAAAAAACGATGCTCTATTCTAAATCTATGGTCTAAAGGTATTTTGCTTAATTTATGTTTGAATGTAATTTGTTCGGTTATGCGGCTTTCGTAAGTATGTGGTGAACTGCTGCTTATATTACCGTCAAAATCTGAATATCCCAAATAAATACTTGCTGTTAATTTTGGATTAAAGTGGTAATTATAACTTGTTTTTATTAAAAAGAAGTTAAAGTTATCATTAACCTCATATAACCATAGTTGAGTGTAAACATTGATGCTTGTTTTTTCTGAAATTCTGTGATTGCTTCCTATTTCGTACCAAGCTCCTAATTTATCCTCAGGGTTTATTTGTGAATAACTAGAGTAGAAAACCATAAAAAGACTAATTATAAGTAATCGTTTTTTCATTTTTTAAATATAAAAATTTAATTTATTCATTCTATAAATTTGAGTTGTATAGAAGATAAAAGGAGCTCAAAAAGAGCTCCTTTTACGGTTAAATAAGAACCTATTAAAGGTGCTCGTGTAAGTGATGGTGTTCATCAATTAGTGGACCACCTTCAATAATTTGTTCAGATGCTTGTTGAGCAAATTTCTCAAAGTTTAAGTGAAAAGAGTGTGCTAATTGAATAGCTTTCCCCACGTAAGCTCCTTTTTGTAACCAAGTATTCATCGGGTCTAAAATTTCTGTTGGTACTCCAGGACAGTATTTAGGCATGTATAATCCGAAAATAAAGTTTTGTTCGTAATCTACATTATCTAAATCACCGTTAAGAATAGCTGTAATCATAGCTCTTGTGTATTTTAATTTTATACGAGATCCAACACCGTAAGGTCCTGCGCTCCATCCTGTATTAATTAACCAAACATTTACGCCAGCTTCTGTCATTTTTTTACTTAACATTTCACCATAAACTGTTGGGTGTAATGGCATAAATGGTTCTCCAAAACAAGCGGAGAATGATGGTACCGGTTCTGTAATTCCAGCTTCTGTTCCTGCAACTTTAGCAGTATACCCTGAGATAAAGTGATATGCAGCTTGACCAGGCGTTAATTTAGATACTGGAGGTAAAACTCCAAAAGCATCACAAGTTAAAAAGAAAATGTTTTTAGGATTGTTTGCATAAAGTGTTTCTTGGATATTATCTATATGATGAATAGGGTAACTTACACGTGTATTTTGTGTAATACTACTATCCATATAATCAGGTTCACCATTTTCTTTAAATACAATATTTTCAAGTATAGCACCTGGTTTTATCGCTCTAAAAATGTCTGGTTCTTTTTCTTCAGTTAAATCAATTACTTTAGCATAACACCCACCTTCAAAGTTAAAGATTGTATTATCTGCTGTCCAACCATGTTCATCATCACCAATAAGCTTTCTGTCTGGATCTGCAGATAATGTTGTTTTTCCAGTACCTGATAATCCAAAGAATATAGCTGTATCTCCTTTTTTACCTACATTCGCAGAACAGTGCATTGGTAGTACGTTTCTTTCTGTTGGTAAAATCATGTTTAATGCAGAGAAAATACCTTTTTTCATTTCGCCAGTATAGGCAGATCCTCCAACTAAAGCTATTTTTTGAGTAAAGTTTAATATTGAAAAATTCCCTTGACGAATACCAAATTCTTTTGGATCTGGACAAACATATCCTGGAGCACAAAGAATTAACCAATCTTCTTTAAAGTTTTCTAGTTCTTTTTGGCTAGGTCTTAAAAACATGTTGTAAACAAACATGTTTGACCATGGTAATTCGGTTACTGTTCTAATATTTGTTTTATATTCTGGCTCTGCACAAACGTATCCATCTCTAGCATAAATTTCTTTTCCAGAAAGATATTTAGTGATTTCATTTTTAAGCTTGTCAAAATTTTCAGGAGATACAGGTTTGTTAGTTTTACCCCACCAAACTTTATCAGCAGTATAGTCGTCCTTTACAAGGAAACGATCTTGAGGAGAACGACCAGTAAATTTACCAGTGTTTATAGCAAGTGTTCCGTTTGCTGTTTCTTTTCCCATTCCTTTTTCAACTGTAATTTTCTGAAGCTCTTCAGGTGATAAATTCCAGTTTACTGTTACATCTTTTAATCCATACCTTTCAAGGCTTGTGTCATTTTGAACTGTTCCTGTTGTTTTCATTTTTATTAAATTTTAAGGTTCCTATTAATAATTTGTTTATTTAAAATGGCCATATTATTGGCACGAGTATCATAGATATTATAAAGAATATTAAAAGCAATGGTGCGCCTACTTTTAAGTAATTCATAAACTTATAACCGCCAGCTGTCATTACCATAGCATTTGTTGTGGTGCCTATTGGTGTTAAAAAAGCTGTTGATGCACTTATAGCAACTGCAATCATAAATGGTTCTGGCGATAGATTTAAAGAGCCTGCGGCTAGAATGGCTATTGGTGCCATTAGTACTGCTGTTGCTGAGTTGTTTATTACTTGACTAAAAGTAGTAGTTAGCAAAAACACACCACCTAATAATGCTATGGGGTGTATAGCACCTAAATATTCAACTAAGCCATTTGCAATTACCTGTGCAGTTCCTGTTTTTTGTAGTGCAATACCCATAGGTATCATAGCAGCAATCATAACAACACTAGTCCAACTAATTCCTTTATATGCTTTAGATATGGGGACGCAACCAGTTAATAAAACAATACCAGCAGAGATTAAAGCTGCAATTGAACCAGGTACAATTTTAAATACCATAAATATTATCATTAAAACTAAAGCACCTAGAGCTATGAAAGATTTTGTATTGAGAGCTTCAACGTTTTTAGCCATTCCTTCTGGACTACCAATAATTACTAAGTTTTCGTGTTGTTTTTTAAGGTCGTCAATATGCTCCCATGTTCCTCTTATTAAAAAGGCATCTCCAGTTTTTACAGTAATCTCTTTTTCTAATAGAGGTTTCCCATTTCTTGAAGCTGCTAATAATTGTATTCCAAATCGTTTAAAATAATCGCCTAACTTATAGCGTCTTCCTACTAAAATAGAATTAGGATTTACAATCACTTCAGTCATACCAACTTCTTGGTTTATCAAGTTGTGTTTCAATTCATCGGTAATAGTTTCAAGTGGTAAAAGTCCTAGCCTAAAAGTAATCATCATTTTATTAATAGCCTCAGTATCACCCTTTAGTGTAATAATATCATGATAGAGAAATTCTGTGTTTGGGTCTGGGAATTCAATAAAAGTTGGTATTCCTTTTAAAACATTTGGATGTCTTCTTTTTATACGGATTATAGATACATTGTAAGTTTTTTCAAATTGCCAAGCTTCTATTTTTGTGTTTAGTAGTGGTGATATAGATCTAACACGTAATCGATAATAACCGCTATCAATTTTATAAGCTTCTATCCAATTGTGTAAAGTAGATTCAATATTAACAGGTTTATTATTTGTTTTGTTTTTAGGCAATAGTTTATAGCCAATATATCTAAAATATACAATTGCTATAATAAGTAATGGTAAACCAATTAAAGCAAATTCAAAGAATGAAAACCCTTCAAAACCAGAATCTATAAGTGCATTACTAGCTATAATATTTGGAGGTGTTCCTGTTAAGGTTAATAACCCTCCAGTATTAGACCCAAAAGCTACAGGCATTAGCATTTTAGATGGTAGTGTACCAATACTCCAAGCCGATGAGATAGTTAAAGGCATTAGCGTAGCTACAGTACCAGTGTTGCTTACAAAACCAGATAATACACCTGCGCCAAGCGTTACAATTACTAATAATTTAGGAATGCTTTTTCCTGCCCACTCCACAAACTTTTTACCAGCCATAGCTGTCCAACCGGTTTGAGCAATACCTTCTCCAATTATAAAGAGTGCTGCAATCATAATAACAGTTGGGTTACTAAATCCACTTAAAGTTTCGGTAGCATCTAAAATACCTGTTAAAAACAAACTTATCATAGATATTAGTGCTACAATATCTGGTGTAAATTTGCCCCAAACAAAAAGTGCAATTGTAATTGTTAATATCAGTAGCATTAAATAGATCATACTTTATAATTCTTTTTAGTTGTAGTACTTAATAATTATAGAGTAAAATTACACTAGAAGCTCTACTAGAATTATGACTAATGTCATGCTTTTACAATAACAGTTATTTTTCAATTATTGTTATATTTATCAAACAAAATCAGTAAATAGTATTAACGAATACGTTTTCGTAATAATGAGTTTTATGGATTTACTAATTTTTATTGCACATTTAGATGTAAATCTTTAAAGAAATTGAATGAAAAACTAAAAAATAATAGGTTTAAAAGGCTATTTTTGGTTTTTTATGAATAATATATAATTATATGAAATTAGATATTCTTGCTTTTGGCGCGCATCCAGATGATGTTGAGTTAGGTTGTGGAGCTACCATAGCAAAAGAAATAGCCAATGGTAAAAAAGTTGGCATTATTGATTTAACTAAAGGCGAACTAGGAACGCGTGGTACTGCTGAGACTAGAGCAACTGAATCTAATAATGCCGCTGAAATATTAGGTGTTTCTGTTAGAGAAAACCTAGGTTTAGCAGATGGTTTTTTTGTAAATGATAGACAGCATCAATTAGAGGTTATTAAAATGATTCGTAAATACAAGCCAGAACTTATAATTTGTAATGCTATTGATGACAGACATATTGACCACGGAAAAGGAAGCCAATTAGTAAGTGATGCTTGTTTTTTAAGCGGATTAATTAAAATAGAAACAGCTATTGATGGTGATATGCAAAAGCCATGGAGACCAAAACAAGTTTATCACTATATTCAATGGAAAAATTTAGAACCTGATTTGGTAGTAGATGTTTCTGATTTTATAGATGTAAAAATGAAAGCTGTTTTAGCCTATAAAACACAGTTTTACGATGCTACAAGTAAAGAACCAGAAACGCCAATATCTAGTAAAAATTTTACAGATAGTATAATTTACAGATCTAGAGATTTAGGACGTTTAGTTGGAGTAGAATATGCAGAAGGATTTACGGTTGACCGCTATCTAGCGGTTAATAGTTTGTTTGATTTGAAATAAAAATTATTCTTAAAAAAATAAAGAAATACTTTGCGGTAAATACTAAATAATTTACATTTGCACACGCATTATAAAATGCAAGTTACAGGGTAGCTTTTACTAATTAGTTAGAGTGCTCCTTTTTCTAAACTTTTTAAAAGTTTTAAATAAAAAACATGGTGGTTGTAGCTCAGTTGGTTAGAGCATTGGTTTGTGGTACCAAGGGTCGCCGGTTCGAATCCGGTCTTCCACCCAAAAAGTAAAAGCCTTTCAAGAAATTGAAAGGCTTTTTTTGTGG
>NZ_CAXIBN010000067.1:0-15975 GCF_964021735.1 uncultured Wocania sp.
AAAAGAGACATTAAAACTGGTTAAGAATAATGTCTCTTAAAAAAATGGTTGATTTATTTTTTTATGTTAAGATATCCAATGCTTTGTAATCGCATTTTTAGAAAACCAAATAAGAAATAAGCAAACTACAATTATCATAATTGGCATTACTAAACTAGGAATATCAACATTCATAAACAAATAAATATGTTGAATAATGGCACTTAATCCCGAAAGAATAAACAAGCCATAAGCTAATTTTTTTCTTAAAAGTAAAGCAAAACATCCTAATACTCCAGCAAAAACGGCAATAGCAAAAGCAGCAGTGTACCAAGCTGGATATTCCATAAGAAATTCTGCTTGTTGCTCTTCTGGTAAAGCAGCAATCATTTCATCAGTAGCATAGGCTCTTACCAAATACGCCATAACACCTAAGCCATTCCAAATTAAGGCTAGCACACTTACAATCCAGAACCAAACAGGTGGTTTTGTAGAAGAATTTGTCATAATAATAGTTTTTAGTTAGTTAATAATGAATACAATGTATAAATTTTTTGTCACAATTAATAAAAGAGTGTATTTTTCATCACTTTAAAAATTCAAATGAAGAAATATTTTTATTTAATTTCTATTCAATATTTAGGATATAGATTTCATGGTTGGCAAAAACAGCCAGCCGTTAAAACATTGCATTTAATGGTAGATAGAACGTTAAACTTTATATTAGAAGGCAAACGTTTTAAAAGCCTAAGTTCTGGAAGAACAGACGCTATGGTTTCGGCTGAATGTGCAGCAATAGAATTGTTTTTATTTGAACCTATTGAAGATTTAAACGCCTTTTTAGAGCTATTCAATTACAACTTACCCCAAGATATTCGTGCTTTAAGTATTAAAGAGGTTGATGCTGAGTTTAATATAATCAACCATTCTAAAGTTAAAGAATACTTATATTTATTTGCTTACGGACAAAAGTGTCATCCGTTTTGTGCTCCAATAATGACAACCATTCTTGATAATCTAGATATTGATGTCATGAAACAAGGCGCTAAACTTTTTGAAGGCTCACATTATCTTAAATCCTATTGCTACAAACCAACTGATAATGGCATTTATAATAGAGAAATTTTACTTTGTGAGTTGATTGAAAACACCATTTATACAGCTAATTATTTTCCAGAGAAAACTTATTTGCTACGTGTAAAAGGAAAAGGTTTTATGCGAAACCAAATTAGATTAATGATGGGTACATTGATAGATCTAGGCAAAGGAAAGTTAACTTTAAAGGATATAGAATTAAGTTTAAAAGAAGAAACTGCAAAAAAAATGGAGTATATCGCTCCAGCCTCTGGGTTAATACTCAATAAAATTGACTTTGTGTAAACTATTATTAAGCCTGTTTACTCTGTTAAAGAAATTAACATATTCAGTTTTTGTTAACTTAATTTATGTTAAATAAACCTTAAATAAGTTAAACCCTGTTAAATCACTTGACTTTTTTAATTCATCCTATAGTTTATTGATAGTACGAACAATAAAAACAAATTATATTATGAATTATTTGAACATGAAAGATGAAGAATTGTTAAAAGTCGTTGTAGAGCTAAATATACTTCTAGCAGATTACCATATTTACTACCAAAAATTAAGAAGTAATCATTGGAATATTATTGGGAAAAACTTTTTTGATTTACACGAGAAATTTGAAGACATGTACAACGATGCACGTGTTAAAATAGATGAAATAGCAGAACGTATTTTAACACTACGCTATCACCCAATGAGTAAATTAGAAGACTATCTTAAAACATCATCAATTTTAGAAGATGCACCAATTAAGACTGATCAAGATATGGTAAAAGAAGTTTTAAAAGACCATAAAATATTACTAAAACAAATGAGTTCTGTGATTAAAAAAGCAAATGAAGTTTCAGATGAAGGCACTCTCGATTTAATTGGAGCATACATTAGAGAGCTTGAAAAAACAAGCTGGATGCTTAATGCATGGACTAAAAAACCTTCAGATAAATTAAATGATAATATTGTTGAAGTGAGTTAGTTGTTAAATCATTAAAAATAAAAATGTATTAATAATTAAAAACTAAAATTTCAACAAAATGGAATCAACATTAACAGAAGCATTTGATGCTATCATATCTAAATTAGAAAGTTGGCTAACAACAATAATAGAATATTTACCAAACTTTGCACTAGCAATTTTTGTATTAATCACTGCATATTTTGTAGCAAAGTATGTTAATAACATAACCTATAAATTAGTATCGAAAAGAGTACAGCAAGAATCTGTTGCTCAAATTATCTCAAGAATTTCCGCGGTTGTTCTGGTTATAGTAGGGCTTTATATATCGCTAGGTATATTAAATCTAAGTAAAACTTTAACCTCATTACTAGCCACAGCGGGTGTTGCTGGTTTAGCAATTGGTTTGGCATTACAAAATACACTTAGCAATACCGTTGCTGGTATTGTGTTATCCTTCAGAAAAAAAATACAAATAGGCAATTGGGTTGAAACTAATGGGTTCTCTGGAGAAGTTATAGATATTAACCTAAAAGAATTTGTTTTAAAAGAAGCCGATAACAATATTGTTATTATGCCTAATAAAATGATTTTAGAAAATCCTTTAAAAAACTATTCACTAACCACAAAAATGCGTGTGGCTATTGAATGTGGTGTTGGTTATGAATCTGACTTAGAGCAAGTAAAAGCATTGACTAAAGAAACCATTGCTAATGCTTTTGACCAAGTAGAAAGTCCTGAGGATGTAGAATTTTATTTTACAGAATTTGGAGATAGTTCAATAAATTATTTATGTCGTTTTTGGATTGATGCCGAAAGTATGTTAGAAAAATTACGCGCAAAAACTACAGCTATAATCGAAATTAAGAAAGCTTATGACAAAGCTGAAATTAATATACCGTTCCCAATTCGCACACTTCAGTTTGATAATAAACTAGCTTTTGAAAATCCCGAATCTTTAAAGGAATTTTCAAATAATTAGAAGTAGTAAAAATGTTAATTATTTTAACACTATCAATCAGAATATCATAAAAAAAGTTAAATAAAAATCCATCTTTAAGATGTTGGTCGTAATTTATTTAGAATCAACACAATCTACTTTTTGAGTAGAAATAATATAAATTCTCTAATAACTAGAGTAGGCTTGTTTCAAACAAAATAAGCTATTATAACTAATTTAAAATTAAAAAATTATGTTACGTTGGACAATCACATTTGTAGTAATCGCATTAATAGCTGGAGTTTTAGGCTTTGGCGGAATAGCTGGAGCATCAGCTGGAATAGCAAAAATATGCTTCTATATATTTTTAGTTCTATTTGTTCTTTCTTTATTAAAAGGATTACTGAAAAAATAGATTATTAATTGATGACGCTTAGTTTAACAAACTTCATTTGAGCTAATGTATATACTAAATAAGTTACATTACTATAGGTAGTCTTGTTAAATTTGTAGTATAAATTTTATTAACCATAAAAATTAAAAAAATGAAAAAAGCAATATTGATATTAGCATTATTATTTACAACATCTATAGTTTTCACAAGTTGTAGAGAAAAAAAAACAACTGATGAAAAAATAGAAGAAGCTATTAATGAAATTGGTGACGATTTAGAAAATGCTTCTGATGATGTAAAAGATGCTATAGAAGATGTGAAAGATGAAATCGAAGAAGTAAAAGAAGAAGCGAAAAAAGACAGTTTAAAAAGTTAAGAACTGTATAAAACCTTTTTTATAAACTTAAAATTTAAAACAAAATGAAAAATTTAATATATCTGTTAGCATTACTATTTATTGGTAATGTAATGGCGCAAGAAAAAGCAAAAGAAGTAAAACAAGAAACCAAAGTAAAAGTTATTAAAACTAAAAATGGTGATGAAACTTCAGAGAAAAAAGTTAAAGTGATTACACGAGAAACATCTGATGTAAAATTAGATGAAAACGATGAGAAAAAAATTAATCAAAATCGTGTAAATGCTACCAAGAAAGTAGAAAAAATGATAATGATTGATGATGATAAAGACCATGATTATGATACTTTAACCAAAGAAACTTATTATGTTAGTGGTGAGGGAAACTATAAGTTTACACCAAATAATAAGGGTTTTGATATCTTATTCGATAACGATGAAAATAAGTTTGTAAAAATTGAAAATGCATGGGCTACTAGTGCTAGTGGAAACTATATTATAAGAGGTGAAATGCATAACGGTATAGGTTATTTTGATAAAAACGGAAACTTTGTAGTAGAGTATTTTGATGAAGACTCAAAAACTGTTAAAAAAATGACTTATAGCAAGGAAAAGAAAGTTATAAAGTAAAATAATATCTTGTTAAGATAGTAGTAAAAGTCCCGAATTAATCGGGACTTTTTGTATTTTACAAACTCTTAAAAAAATCATTATGAGCACATCAGTATTAAAATCGGCATTGGACTTCTTTAAAAAACTAGAAAAAAATAATAATCGCGATTGGTTTAATGAAAACAAACCAGAGTTTAAAGCGATTGAAACTGAAGTAAAAGCTATTTATAATTCCGTTTTAGAAACATTAAACACTCACGATGATATAGATAAATTAAAAATATTCAGAATTTATCGCGATGTACGTTTTTCTAAAAACAAACTACCCTATAAAACACACTTTGGAGGATCTTTTCACAGAACAAAGCCAAAATTAAGAGGTGGTTACTATTTACACATACAGCCAAATAACGAGAGTTTTATTGCTACAGGTTTTTGGGAACCTGCTAAGGAAGATTTATTACGAATTAGAAAAGAGTTTGAAATGGATGATACTGAAATCCGTAAAATTATTAGTAATAAAAAATTTAAAAATATTTGGGGAGATTTTGTAGGTGACGAAGTGAAAACCGCACCCAAAGGTTTTAGTAAAGAACATAAAGCCATAGATTTAATAAAGAAAAAACAGTATATTTTTGTTAAAAAATATACAGACAAAGAGGTTTTATCACCTGATTTTATAAATGATGTAAATGCTTCGTTTAAAGCTATTCGCCCATACTTTGATTATATGAGTGATGTTTTAACTACAGATTTGAATGGGGTGTCTTTAATTGAATAACTCTGTTTATTTAAGCTTAAACTAAACCGCAGCCAACAATTCTGGTTTTTCAAATAATTGAATATTGCTAAGCAAACGCTCTTTAACAATATTCATCATGCGTTTATTTAAAGCAGAAGAATTTTCAATATAAATTAAATATTCTTCAACCGTAAAAAGCCCAATTACCATGCCTTTTATAGAGTTACGAAATTTCATATCTTTTTGAATGGCATTTTCAATATAATCCATACGCTTTTGTAACGATAAATCGTAAAATACAGATTTATGCTTAACCACATAATTTTTAAAAACCTCAATAAGTAATTCATTTTGAAACTTTACAATTGGCCGTAAAACTAAATTCTGAAAACGCTCGTCAGCACTCATATTATCATTAATTGTTGCTGCAGGAATTTCGGGTCTAATATTTCTTAAACTAAACGGTCTTGTACTCATGGTTTCAGATTTTTATTAAAAGTATTGATTATTAAGCGTCTAAATTTTTGTGCACTTTATAATTATTAACGAGGTTATTAACATTGAAAATTTTCTCTATCTTTAAAATCAAAAAACATGAAATTCGGAAGTGTTGACAATCCTGAGAATATCGACTTTACTTTACCAAAAGATCATATAGATACAAAGCGAGTTTTAAATAAAGTAAAAGATGATAATGTTCCAGAAATTTATGTGGGTTGCGCCAAATGGAATAGAGCAGACTTAAAGGGATTTTATCCAAGAGGCACAAAAGATGAGCTAAAATATTATTCGTCTCAATTCAATTCTATTGAACTTAATGCTACGTTTTACAGAATATTTCCTGCTGAACAATTTGCAACTTGGTATGATAAAACACCAATGGGATTTAAGTTTTTTCCAAAATTAAATCAAGAAATAAGTCATTGGAAACGGTTGAATGAAACCCAAGAAGTTGTTGAGAATTATTTATACAACGCTTCAAATTTAAAAGAAAAATTAGGCACCATTTTTTTGCAAATGCATAATAATTTTACGCCTAAAGATTTTGATAGAGTAGTGAATTTTGTTGAAAACTGGCCAAAAAAAATCCCATTAGCTATTGAATTTAGGCATACCAATTGGTATAATGACGCTACCATTTCTAAAGATTTATATCAACTTTTCGAAACTAATAACATTTCAAATGTTATAGTTGACACTGCGGGACGGCGCGATTTAATACATATGAGATTAACCAATGCCACAGCTTTTGTGCGTTACGTTGGTGCAAATCATCCATCCGATTATTTGCGTTTAGACGATTGGGTGGAGCGATTAAAACAATGGAAAAATCAAGGCATAAAAGAAATCGATTTTTTTATTCATCAAAATATAGAAAAAGAGTCTCCATTATTATCTGCATATTTTATTAAAAAACTAAATGCAGAATTGGGTTATTCCTTAACTGTTCCTAATGAAGATAAGCAACAAAAATTATTATAAAATAGGTTATTCGTAATTTTAACATTTATAACTAATCATTTAAAGACATGAAGTTTCATACAAGAAAATGGATTAAACCAGAAGATTTAAACCCCAACGGTACGCTATTTGGTGGTCGCCTTTTAGAATGGATTGACGAAGAGGCAGCGTTATACGCTATTCTCCAATTTGATAACCAAAAAGTAGTTACCAAATCCATGGGTGCCATTGAGTTTTTAACATCAGCAAAACAAGGTGATATTGTAGAAATCGGAATTAAAATCACAAAGGTTGGTAATGCTTATATTACACTAAGTTGCGAGGTTAGAAATATTATGACACAAGAAATCATTATAAGTATTTCTAATATCATTATGGTAAATTTAGACGAGAACGGAAAACCCAAAGCACATGGTAAAAATTTGAAGATTGTGTAAAAACATCACTAAATCTTGTTTTAAATATTATAATCAATTGTGTTGTTCTATTGCATTAAATTCAATAAATATAACATCTATTAATTTTTTTGTAAAAGTTTATTAGAAATGTATCTTACCTATTGAAAAATAGGTAATAAAAATGGGGTTTTTATAAATTTGTAACCCTTACTAATTATAAGATATTTTATGAGTAAAACATTGTTTGACAAAGTGTGGGATTCACACGTTGTAAAAAAGATAGAAGGTGGGCCAGATGTGTTTTTTATTGACCGCCATTTTATACACGAAGTAACTAGCCCTGTTGCTTTTTTAGGGTTAAAAAGTAGAGGTTTAAGTGTATTGTATCCAGAACGTACTTTTGCAACTGCAGATCATAATACGCCAACTATAAATCAGCATTTACCAGTTGAAGATCCGTTATCGGCAAATCAGCTTAAAGCCTTAGAAGATAATTCTAACGAATATGGCATTAGCCATTGGGGGTTAGGGCATAAAAAGAATGGTATAGTTCACGTGGTAGGCCCAGAAAATGGGATTACTTTTCCTGGAGCGACTATTGTTTGTGGTGATTCGCATACATCTACTCATGGTGCTTTTGGTGCTATTGCCTTTGGCATTGGGACTTCGGAAGTTGAAATGGTACTATCTACGCAATGTATCATGCAACCAAAACCTAAAAAAATGCGCATTAATGTAAATGGGCAATTAGGTAAAGGTGTTACACCAAAAGATGTGGCTTTATATATAATTTCAAAATTAACAACCTCTGGTGCAACTGGTTATTTTGTTGAATATGCAGGTGATGTTTTTGAAAGCATGACTATGGAAGGTCGTATGACGGTTTGTAACCTTTCTATTGAAATGGGTGCACGTGGAGGCATGATTGCTCCAGATGAAACGACTTTTGAATATTTAAAAGACAAACCTTTATCATTAAAGGGAGAAGCTTGGGATAAAGCTGTAGCACATTGGAAGACTTTAAAAACTGAAGAAGATGCTGCATTTGATAAAGACTTAACTTTTAATGCTAGCGATATTGAACCGATGATTACCTACGGAACAAATCCAGGTATGGGTATGGGGATTTCTAAAAATATTCCAGATGCTGAAGCTGTTGAAGGTGGTGTCGCTACTTATAAAAAGTCTTTAGATTACATGGGGTATGAGGAAAACGATTCTATGATTGGTAAAAAAGTAGATTATGTATTTTTAGGAAGTTGTACTAACGGAAGAATTGAAGATTTTCGCGCTTTTGCATCAATTGTAAAAGGAAAGAAAAAAGCCGAAAATATTACAGCGTGGTTAGTTCCAGGATCTCACGAAGTAGAAGATAAAATTAAAGAAGAAGGTATTTTAGATATTATTCACGACGCTGGTTTTGTTTTAAGACAACCAGGTTGTTCGGCATGTTTAGCGATGAACGATGATAAAGTACCTGCAGGTAAATATGCGGTAAGCACTTCAAACAGAAATTTTGAAGGTCGACAAGGACCAGGGTCAAGAACATTATTAGCTAGTCCTTTAGTTGCAGCAGCAGCGGCAGTTACTGGCGTAGTTACAGATCCAAGAGAATTACTTTAATAATAATTTAGAAAAAAATAAAATGGCTTACGATAAATTTAATATACTAACTAGTACAGCAGTTCCATTGCCATTGGAAAACGTTGATACCGATCAAATTATACCGGCTCGTTTTTTAAAAGCTACTAAACGAGAAGGTTTTGGCGATAATTTGTTTAGAGATTGGAGATACAACGCAGATAATACTGCAAAAGAAAACTTTGTATTAAACAACTCGATTTATAGTGGGAAAATTTTAGTTGGAGGAAAGAATTTTGGTTCTGGATCTTCAAGAGAGCATGCTGCTTGGGCGGTTTATGATTATGGTTTCCGTTGTGTCGTATCAAGTTTTTTTGCAGATATTTTTAGAAATAACTGTCTAAATGTTGGAGTTTTACCAGTGCAAGTTAGTCCAAAATTTTCAGAACTAATCTTTGAAGAAATATACAAAGATCCCAAAACAGAAATAGAGGTTAATTTACCAAATCAAACCATAACCATATTATCTACAGGTGCTCAAGAATCTTTCGAAATAAATAGCTATAAGAAAGAAAACATGCTTAATGGTTTTGATGATATTGATTACCTTCAAAATATAAAGAGCGAAATAGAAGATTTTGCTAACCGTTTGATGTTGTAAATGGCAATACGAAAAATTGAAATAATGGATACGACATTACGCGATGGTGAACAAACATCGAGTGTGTCGTTTTCTGCTTCTGAAAAACTTACAATAGCTAAACTTTTACTAGAAGAATTAAAAGTTGATCGTATAGAAATAGCATCAGCAAGAGTATCAGAAGGCGAACTTCAAGCGGTAAAAGATGTTACCGAATGGGCTGCCGAAAATGGATATTTAAACACTGTAGAAGTATTAACATTTGTTGATAATGGTGTGTCTATTAATTGGATGATAGAGGCTGGAGCCAAGGTGCAAAACCTATTAACTAAAGGCTCATTAAATCATTTAACTCATCAACTCAAAAAGACTTCTAATCAGCATTTTAAAGAAATAGAAGAAGCTATAAAATTAGCATCTAAAAAAGATATTGAAACCAATATTTATTTAGAAGATTGGAGTAATGGCATGCGTAATTCTAAAGTCTATGTGTTTGAGTTTTTAGAGTTTTTATCTACCCAACATGTAAAACGTATTATGCTACCAGATACTTTAGGTATTTTAACACCTAAGGAATCTTACGAATATGTTAAAGAAATAAAAGAGAAATATCCTAATTTACACTTTGATTTTCATGCGCATAACGATTACGATTTAGGCGTATCTAATGCTATGGAAGCATTAAAAGCTGGGGCTGATGGACTACATTTAACTGTTAATGGTATGGGTGAGCGTGCAGGAAATGCACCTATGGCAAGTACTATTGCTGTAATAAATGATTTTTTGCCACATATAGAAATTGGTGTTAATGAAAAAATGTTATATACGGTTAGTAAACTAGTAGAGAATTTTTCTGGTGTTGTGATTCCTGCAAACAAACCTATTATTGGTGCCAATGTATTTACACAAACTGCTGGAATTCATGCCGATGGTGACAATAAAAAGAACCTGTATTTTAGCGATTTATTACCCGAGCGTTTTGGAAGAAAACGTCAGTATGCCTTGGGAAAAGCTTCTGGAAAAGCCAATATTCAAAAGAATTTACAGGAGTTAGGACTTCAACTTAATGATGAAGATTTAAAAAAAGTTACTCAACGCATTATAGAATTAGGAGATAAAAAGCAGGTAGTTTCCAAAGAAGATTTACCTTATATCATTTCGGATGTTTTAGATAGAACTTACGAAGAAAAAGTTAAAGTGAATTCATATGTTTTAACCCATTCAAAAGGGCTAAAACCATCAACAACAGTTTCTATTAGTATTGAAAATGAAGTTTTTGAAGAACATGCACAAGGTGACGGACAGTTTGATGCGTTTATGAATGCTATTAGAAATGTGTTTAAAACAAAAAAAATGGTATTGCCTGATTTGATAGATTATGCCGTTAGAATACCACCAGGAAGTCGATCTGACGCTTTGTGTGAAACCATTATTACTTGGAAAAATTCTGAAAAAGAATTTAAAACTCGTGGTTTAGATTCCGATCAAACAGTATCGGCAATTAAAGCAACCGAAAAAATGCTAAATATTATTATTAATTAAGATTACAATACATACATTATGAAATTTAATATTGCCCTTTTAGCCGGAGATGGTATAGGACCTGAAGTTATCGATCAAGCTGTAAAAGTTAGTGATGCTGTAGCTAAGAAATTTGGACATGAAATAACATGGAAACCAGCCTTAACTGGTGCTGCAGCTATTGATGCCGTTGGAGAGCCTTACCCAGATTCTACACACGAAGTATGTGTAGCATCAGATGCAGTTTTGTTTGGTGCTATTGGTCATCCAAAATACGATAATAATCCTAGTGCTAAAGTGCGTCCAGAACAAGGTTTATTAAAAATGCGTAAAAAATTAGGATTGTTTGCTAATGTACGGCCAACATTTACTTTTCCGTCGTTATTAGATAAATCTCCTTTAAAACAAGAACGTATTGAAGGTACCGATTTAGTGTTTTTACGTGAATTAACTGGCGGTATTTATTTTGGAGAAAAGGGGAGAAGAGATAACGGTGAAACGGCTTACGATAACTGTGTTTATACTAGAGCAGAAGTACAACGTTTAGCTAAAAAAGGTTTTGAATTAGCCATGACGCGCTCTAAAAAGTTATGTTGTGTAGATAAAGCCAATGTTTTAGAAACATCTAGATTATGGAGAGAAACCGTTCAGGCTATGGAAAAAGATTATCCAGAAGTTGAAGTAAGTTACGAATTTGTTGATGCTGTGGCTATGCGTTTGGTGCAATGGCCAAACAGTTATGATGTACTTATTACTGAAAACTTATTTGGAGACATTTTAACCGATGAAGCTTCTGTAATTTCTGGTTCAATGGGCTTAATGCCATCGGCATCTATGGGAGCAGATATTGCTTTATTTGAACCTATACACGGATCGTATCCGCAAGCTACAGGATTAAATATAGCAAATCCAATGGCAACCGTTTTATCGGCAGCTATGATGTTTGAAACAGCGTTTAACTTACCAGAGGAAGGAAAAGCGATTAGAGATGCTGTGAATAAAGCTTTAGCTCAAGGTATAGTAACTGAAGATTTAGCAGACGGTGGTAAAGCTTATGGAACTAAAGAAGTAGGTGATTGGTTAGCCGCAAACATCTAAAAAACAATCACTTATACAGGTGTTTTTAAAATGGATTTAGTAACTTTATGCTAAATCCATTTTTTATGGGTGGTTTTATCAGTATTAATTTTAAAAATAGAAATCATGAGGCTATTAAAAATTACAATGCTGTCCCTTTTCTTTTTTACTACCTATTCTTTTCATTCTCAAAATATTGGTGATTTTACATCAGTAACACCAGCATCACAAACGGATCAATTTGTAATTCCGTCTACTCACAAGTTTCAAAAGATTATAGAAACGGAAGACCCCTTGACAGCAGGTGGTAACTTTAAAGTAAAACCAGATTTTACTGCTTATGTACCTATTGCTGGTAGTAGTACTAATGGTTATTTAAGTATAAATTCAGAAGGCTTCGCTCTTTTTGATGGTGGTGGAGGCGTACAAGTATTAGATATCAATTTTAATGCAACCACTAAATTATGGGAAACAACAGCATCTGAAGATTTAAACTTCGCAGCAGTTGGCGGTACAGCTGCAAATTGCTCTGGTACCGTTACATCTTGGGGGACAGTGATTTCTTGTGAGGAGGTTGCTTATAATGAAGGAGGTACGGGGTTAACAGATTTAAATTTTGATGGTTATAATGATGTTGGTTGGAATATTGAAATTAATCCAGCAACAAAAACAGTAATTGGTAAACATTGGGCTATGGGTAATTTTAAACATGAAAATGTTGCTATTCACTCTAATAACCGAACAGTTTACCAAGGAGCAGATGATACCGTTGGACATGGCTTTTTATATAAATTTGTTGCAACAAATGCTCAAGATTTAAGCGCTGGAAATCTATATGTGTTTTCAGGATCTAAAAGCGGTGCAGGTTCATGGATATTAATTAATGACAATACAAATCCTTCACATCAATTACCATCACATCAAAATATTACTAATGAATTGAGTTTAGCTGCTGGGGCAACTGAATTTGAAGGTATAGAAGACGTTGAAATTGGTCCAGATGGTATGATTTACTTTGCTGTTAAAGGTGCTCCAGATCAAAGAGTATATAGGTTTTCAGATTCTGATCCACTTGAAGCATCTGTTTCGACTGTAACTATGGAAACATTTGTTGGTGCCATGAGTTATGATATTAATGATGGAGTTAGTACTACATCGGTAGCCTGGGGAGGTGGCAATGATAATTTAGCGTTTGATGGAGATGGAAATCTTTGGGTGCTTCAAGATGATAACTCTGGGAATAAACAATTTTATATTTGGGTTGTTAAGAATGGACATACACAAGTGAGCCCACAGGTAGAGTTGTTTGGTATTACTCCACATGACGCTGAGCCTACAGGCATTACATTTACACCAGATTATAAATATTTATTTATGTCGTTTATGGCTCCAAATCCAACCAATGTGGCTAATCAATCTGATGCAGCTGGAAACATAGTTAATTTTGATAAGGGGATTAGTTTGGTTATTGCCCTATCAGGAAATTTAGGATCGTCTCTTTCTACTGATGACAGGCAATTTGATAAGGCGTATAAATTTTATCCAAACCCATTAAAGTCATCAAGAGATTTAATAATTAAAGGCAAGGATATTAATAACGTTAAGCTCTACTCAATTTTAGGAAAGAAAGTATTGGATATTGACTATAACGATTTAAGTGAAGTGAAACTTAATCTTAATGATATTCAATCTGGTCTTTATCTTTTTAAAGTGAATGATAAAGAAACTTCAAAATTGGTAATTAAATAGATTTTTGCAAGTTAAAACTTGAATTATTCGGTAATTCAAAAATTTCTAAATCGAAATAGGGGAGTGCTGCTATAAGATGATCAAAAATATCTGCCATAATATACTCGTAATTAGCCCAACGTTTATCGCTACTAAATGCATAAATTTCTAAAGGAATTCCTTGTGTTGTTGGTGCTAATTGTCGTACCATAATCATCATATCTTTATTTATTGCAGAATGATGATTTAAGTAAGAATCAATATATTTTCTAAAGATTCCTAGATTAGTTAGGTTTCTTCCGTTTAACAAAAGCTCTTTATTTGCATTATTATCTGTATTATAAGCTTTAATATCGCTTTGTCGTACTTCTATATACGATGTAATCAATTGAATTTTTTTTAGCTTATCAATTTCTTCGTCGGTTAAATATTTAACGCCATCTTGTTTAATATATAAGGCCCGCTTTATTCGTCTACCACCCGAATTACTCATACCTCTCCAATTTTTAAACGAATCAGAGATTAGGGCATAAGTGGGTATGGTTGTGATGGTATTATCAAAATTTTGAACTTTTACAGTAGCTAAATTAATTTCTACTACATCACCATCAGCACCGTATTTTTCAAAAGTAATCCAATCTCCAATACGAACCATATCGTTAATAGACACTTGAATACTCGCAACAAAACCTAAAATAGTATCTTTAAAGACTAATATAATAACTGCAGATATAGCTCCAAGTCCTGTTGCAAATTTCACAAAAGGAATACCAGTAATTATTGCAATAGCAGACATAAAGCCGCCTAACCAAGCAAAAATCATGAACACCTGTATGTAGCTATCTATAGGCTTATCCTTTAATTGAGGTAGGGTTTTTAAGTAATCTTTTAAAGTGTTTAATAAGCTTCTAACTATCCAAAGCGTTAAAATAATCGCAAAAACTAATAAGCCTTTTTCTACAATATTTTCTGAATATTCGAAATCATAAAGCACTATCGGAATAAATTCAATAGCAATTAATAAGGGAATAATGTGGGCGACATTCCTTGGAACTTTATTTGAAATTAGAAGGTCATCAAAATTAGTTTTCGTCTTGTTAGCAAATTGAGTAAATGCTCCTCTAATTAATTTTCTTATAATAAAATCGACAATAAATACTATTAGTATTAAAACAAATAAAAGAGCAAACATATTCAGGTATTTCGCAACAGCTTCTGAAGTACCAATAGATAGTAAATAATCGTAAAGTAAGTGTTTATAATTACTCATCTATTTTTGAATGTTTTAAATAATTTCTATCAACATAAAATGTTCCGAACGGAATAATTGAAGCTAAAAGCACTAGGGTAAACTGCTTAGTATTCCAAGAAAAATCTTTTTTAAAAACAAAAGCTAAAGCTATATATGCAATGAATAATATACCGTGTGGCATTCCTAAGAGTTTAACATATTGAGGATCATCAGCTAGATACTTAATGGGTGTTGCTATAAATAATAATAAGATATACGAAACTCCTTCAAAAAGAGCAACAATTCTGAATACATTAATAAAAGAAAACATAAGCATTTATTTTTTTGCAAAAATAGCACAGAAAAGGCTATAAAAAATGTGTTTTAATACTTTTTTATAGTGCGTTAAAAATAACGAGTCCATAAATTACAAAGCGCAATAAGCGTAAAGCTCCAAATAGTACTACTATTTTAAAAGGAAATTTTATAATACCCGCAGCAATACATGATATTGAAAAAGGAAGTGGAAGTAATGCACCTACAATAATTAAAAAACCACCCCATTTTCTGGAGTTTTTTAGCTGTTTTTGCATTTTCACTTCTAAATAACTGTGTACAGAAGGAATTTTTGTAATCATTCTTCCTAAATGATAAGATAACAAGCCAGCCGTATAGGAGAGTATAGCTAAAATACTTAAATAGCCCCATGGGTTTGGCATTTTTCCTGCCCAAGCTATAAATATTTCAGGAGGAATTAAACCTAAAAGTGTTTCAGATACAAAGAAGAAACTTAATACACCTTGAGAAGGTAAAATCTCGGTTAATTTTATTAAAGCCTCATTAATATTGAAAAAATAATCAACTACATAAATTAGAACTATGGCTCCAATAATATATGGCAAAGCTTTTTTAACAGCTTGCCATACAAAAGAATAAAACCCAGTATAGGAATAATACTGATGCAAGAGCTTCAGTCTCGATTTTCCAACTTTAGATTTTTGTTTTGGTTTAGAATTCATTGTAATTCCGATAAATTTAAGGGATTGCAAATATACAGCTTGGTGTTTTGAAAAAAAAGTAAACTTTGTTAATTCATATTTTATTAACAGTAAATATAGAGAAGTAGGTAGTTAAAAAATATACTATTTTACATAATATAAATTATAGTACAAATACATAGTAATTTCTGTATAGCCGTTTTTCAGGCTATTTACACATAATTGTAGATATAGTGCCTTTAGGTCTATATCGTCAACAATTATGTTAAAAGAAATTACGGCTA
>NZ_CAXIBN010000068.1:0-15866 GCF_964021735.1 uncultured Wocania sp.
TAAAATATTTACTCAATTAATTGTCTGCCCAATTCTGCTAAAAACGGAAAACCAACAGTATCATATTCGTAAACATTATCGTTAAAAATTTGGTTTTTATTAACGTGAATTGTTGCCGTTATAATGTATTCTTTTTTAGTTTGTTCATTTATAATATAGGCGCAATCTGTTAAGTAGCCATAGGCATTACCTACTTTGTTGTATATTTTTATGTGTTTTGGAATGGTTTTTTTTGAGTCGCCAAAAACTAAAAACTTAACATAGCTTTCGTGATATTCATTTGATGTGTAACCTGCTTCATGAGGTAGGATTTTCATGGTATTTATTAAAAATTTTCTATCGTTTGGTGTTAAATGAAATTGTTTGTTTTTCGGATATAATTCAGGAAACATAAGCTGTTTCATTATTTGGTGTAAAGCGGTTACAGGCAAATAATTTTTTAAAGAAAAATCCATAGGATTGTTAACTAAGCTATCACCAATCATATACCCTTTTCCTTTTTTAATTTTGTTTAGATTTGAAGGTTTTATAGGTTGATTTTTAACAGAATCAGATTTAAAAATAACTTGATTTTGATAGTAAAAAATAAGTGGCTTTGTTTTTAAATCGGCAGAATTATCAACCGATAATCTATGAGAAATTCTAGCATTTACACCTTTTTCTTTAAGTTTTTTATTGATGTAATCTTTACCTAAATACTCATACAATCTGTTATAAGCAGCATTGTCACTTACTGCAAATATTTTTTTAATGGCGTTAGATAAAGTGGTTTTAGTACTATCGTTTTCAATATTAAAAATGGTATTTCTATCAATAAGGTTATTTGCACCTATCTTTTCTAAAGCCAGTATAGCAATAGGAAATTTTACGGTGCTAGCAGGATAAAAATATGTGTTGTCATCAACTTGAAAACTGTGGTCTTCAAAATAAACGGAGTCTTTTACTCTTTTAACTTCAGTAAATAGAATTTGAACTTCATGGTTTTCAATAGAGTCTACAACCGTTTTAATTTTTTTACTATCAGAAAGCAGAATCCTTTCAATAGGATTTACACTTTCGTTTTTACAACTTGAGAATACGATAATAGCGACTAAAATAAAAAATCTCATTATAGTAATTGGTTTTAATAAATATAACAATTTATTTTTTTAATAGTATTGAAACGGCATTTCCTCCAAAACCAACAGCGTTAACAAGAATATGTTTAATTTTTTTAGGTGTTTTTTGATTTTCTAAATAAGGAATACTAATAAATTTTTGATGTTGTAGCATTAAAACAGCAAGCTCAATACTTAAAGAACCAGATGCTCCAAAGGTGTGTCCTATCTTCCATTTGTTACTAGTTAATGCTGGAAGATTATTATTGAAAATAGATTGAATGGCTTTATATTCTGAAAGGTCGCCTTTTACAGTTCCAGGAGCATGCATTACAATAATATCTATATCATCTGGATTTAGATTACCTAAAGCCATCTGCATTGATTTTTGAAAGCATTTTGCATCGGTAGAAATAGAGATATTATGTTCTAAAATTTCAGTAGCATAACCAATGCCTGTAATGTAAGCTAAAGCATTTTCTTTTTTACCAGATTCTAAACAAGCCATTGATGCGCCTTCGCCTAAAACCATAGTGTTTTGTTTTTTAGATAAATCTAAAGCACGACTCGGAAATTCATTGTTTTGGTTAGCATAAATTTTTAAAGCTTGCATTTGCGCTATGGTAAACGATGTTAATGGTGCTTCGCTACCACCAACTAAAAATTTGTTGCACATACCAGAATTTATCCAAGCAATGCCATTTAGCATTGCGTGCAATGCTGTGGAACAAGTTATTGAATGGCTTATTTCTGGGCCTTGGGTTTGTAAATCGTGTGCTACCCACGATGATATATTTCCTAGGGTTGTGGTTGGTGAACTTAAGGTTTTTGCTTTGTTATTTTTTAGAAAATCCTTGTGGTAATCCTCGAAAAGTTGCGTGGCGCCACGAGAAGAACCAATGTTAATACCAAAGTTGTTTGAAGCATTCCAACGGGCATTTTTTACGGCTTGCCTTGACGCATAAATAGCATATAAAACGGTGTTGTCTAGTGATTTATATTTGTTGTCTGATAGTCTTAAAGTTTCAATATCTTGTTTGGCCTCTAAAGGTATTTCGGCAACCAAAACAGATTCATTTTTTAGCTTTTTTTCAGTAATGTAATGTTGATTATTTTGATAGTTATTCCAAATTTCATCTAGCGATTTTCCTAATGGAGAAATGGAGGCAATGGCAGTTATAGAGATTGGTTTTTGCATAGTTTTTCGTCATGCTGAATTTATTTCAGCATCTCATAATATTAGGATGTGAATCTGAAATAAATTCAGATTGACGTTTAATTGTCAAAGTTAGACTATTTCTAAAGCATCCTCAATAACTTGATACACTTTTTCTAGTTGCTTTTTAGTAATTACATAGGGTGCTTGAATATAAATGGTGTTGCCTAACGGACGTAAAAACACGCCGTTTTTCATAAAAAATGTAAAAAGTTTATCACGTAAATTGCCATAACGCTCCATTTCAACATCTAAATCGAGAGCGAAAATAACACCTAATTGTCTGATAGATTTTACTTTAGGATGATTTTTAATGTGACTACCAAAAACTTGATGAGATGCAGCAATAACTTTAATGTTGTTTTGAATGTCTTCAGATTGTAGTAATTCAATACTTGCCAAAGCTGCGGTACAAGCTAGCGGATTTGCAGAATAGGTATGCCCGTGAAATAACCCTTTACTAATATCGTCGCTATAAAAGGCATCATAAATTTTTTGAGAGCATGTAGTAAGTGCCATAGGTAATAAACCACCAGTTAATGCTTTACTTAGGCATATAATGTCTGGTTTAGTTTCCATGTAAAGTGATGCAAAATATTTACCTGTTTTACCAAAGCCCGTCATAACTTCATCGGCAACGGTAATAATGTTATGAGCTTTACAGAATTTAAGAATGGTATTTAACCCTTCAGCATTATGCATTTTCATTGCTGCTGCCCCTTGTACCAAAGGTTCGTAAACAAATCCAGCAATTTTATTATTAGAAACGATTTCTTGTAATACTTTTAAGATGGTATTATGATTATCTCCATTTGGGACAGGGATTCGTTTTACATTTAAAAAGAAATCTTCAAAAGGACCATTATAAACCGATAGTCCAGAAACACTCATGGCACCAAAAGTATCGCCATGAAATCCATCTTCAAAAGCAATTAGGGTATTGCGTTTTTCACCATTATTAAAATGATATTGTAGAGCCATTTTAATACCAATTTCTACAGATGTAGAACCATTATCACTAAAAAATAGTTTATTCTGATTTTCTGGTAGAATTTTAATGAGTGCTTCAGATAATTTAATGGCAGGTTCGTGTGTAAATCCGCTAAAAACTACTTGATCTAATTGTTGCATTTGTGCAGAAACTCGATTTGTTATATAATCGTTGCAATGCCCATACATACAGGTGTACCATGAGGCAATGGCATCAATATATTCATTGCCATCTTCATCGGTTAACATACAGCCTTTTGCTTTAGTTATGGCAATAGTTTCTGGGTGTAACTTGTGCTGTGTTAATGGATGCCATAGGTGTTTTTTGTCTCTTTCTTTTAAGCTCATATTCGTCATGCTGAACTTGTTTCAGCATCGCATTATATTAATAATCCAAAGTTTTAAAAGTTGAATTTGTTATCTTAATTAAATTCAATTTCCATTCTTTATGCCAATTTTTCAATTGTTTTTCTCTAGCAATTGCTTGTTCAATATCTGAAAATGTTTCAAAATAAATTAAATCTTTTATATTATATTTTTCAGTGAATTTTGATGCAGTTCCATCATAATGTTTTTCTAAGCGGTTTGAAAGATTTGCGGTAACACCGATGTAAAAAGTTGTTCTATATTTATTTGTTAATATGTAAACATAACTTGATTTCATTTCTTGATGTGACCCTGAAACGAGTTCAGGGTGACGTTACAATTTGTTTTTAAACAATTCAGCATATTCTTTTATCACATTTTTATCAAAATAAGGTTCTTCGTCAATGCGACCAATAACAGGAACATTTGTCATTTTTTTAATAATAGCTTCTGTGGATTTGTGTTCATTACCACTAAAAACAATAGACACATTAAAACCTTTTTCTTTTAATAAATTTACTGTTAAAAGTGTGTGATTAATGCTGCCTAAATAATGTCTGGACACTACAATAACTTTATAGTTAGGTTTAATTAAATCGAAAACCGTTTGCATATTATTTAAAGGAACAAGTAATCCGCCAGCACCTTCAATAACTAGATTGTTATTGGTTTTTGGGATTTTTATTTCTTTAATTTCAATAGACATATTATCAATTTCTGCTGCCGCATGCGGACTCATAGGTGTTTGCAATGCGTAAGCATTTGTATGAAATTTTGATTTCGTATTAGAGGTTAATTGCGCTACTTTTTTTGTGTCGCAATTATCTAATTCGCCAGCTTGTATCGGTTTCCAATAATCGGCTTCTAAAGCTTCAGTCACTATAGCTGAAGCCACTGTTTTACCAACATCGGTTGAAATTCCTGTTATGAAATAGGTGTTCATTTTAAATCGAATTCTGTTTTACAATCTTCACATTTATAGTTGTGTTTTGCATGCAAAGGCAGTGTTCCAAAAAGAAAGCCAAAGATAAAAGCAAAAAAGGATTTAAAATCTTTTATGGTTGAAAATAACTCTATTTTTTCGCTTTTGCAATTTGGGCAATTAATCGTATTTCCTTCGTCATCAATAGCGTATTTTTTAATAGAATCTAAAATATGTTGTGCTTCAATTGCTTGAGTGGATAACACTTTTAGTTTAACACCACCAATAGCGTTGCTAACTAAAGGGTCTGTATCTATTGTTATATTATCAGATAAAAATACTTGAATACCTTCAGCTTCTAATCTACCCTTAATAATTTGTGCTTCGGTAGAGTATTGAAATCTTGCTATGGTTTTAAAAGTATCGCTCATATACTATTTTTGTAACTTGTTTTTAGTACAACAAGTGCTTACTTCACAAAAGTAGTTAACAACTGTAGAACTTCGGTAATTTCTTTTTCAGAATTGTAGCTATGTAAACAAAAGCGCAAACGTTCTTCACCTTTTGTAACTGTTGGCGATAAAATGGGTTTTACACTAAAACTATGTTCTTGAAGCTTTTTAGCAATTAATTTTACGTTTTCGTTTCCAGAAATAATACAACAATGTATAGCAGAATTGCTTGATATAAAATGGTTTTGAAGATTGTTTTTTATGATTTCTGATTTAAAATATGCAATGTTTTGATGGAGCTTTGTTCTATTTTCTATTTTAATTAATTCATTATAAGCTGAATGGATTGTTGCAAGAGTATGCGGCGGTAAAGCAGTTGTGTAAATAAAACTACGAGAAAAATTAACGAGGTATTGTTTTAGTTTTTCGCTTCCAAGAATTGCTGCGCCGTGGCAACCCATAGCCTTTCCAAAAGCTACTAAGCGAGCAAAAACCTTTTTTTCTAGATTTAATTTTTGAACTAAACCAACGCCACGTTCTCCAAAAATACCAATGGCATGAGCTTCATCAACAACCAAAAAGGCATTATGTTTTTTGCTTATTTGGTATATTGCATCCAAATTTGGTGAGTCGCCATCCATTGAAAATACTGATTCTGTAACAACGTATATACCTTGATGAGATTCTGAAACAAGTTCAGAATGACGAAGTAATAATTTGCCTAAGGCGTCCAAATCATTATGCTTAAACTTATAAGCTTTTGCATTTGAAAGTTTAATACCATCACGAATAGAAGCATGTATATATTCATCGTATAAAATAACATCATCACGTTGTGGTACGCTACTAAAAAAACCAATATTGGCGTCATAACCTGAGTTAAAAACTAGTGCCGATTCGCTATTATGAAAATCGGCTATAATGTTTTCTACAATATTGTATAAATGATGATTTCCAGAAAGCAAGCGTGAGCCTGTTGCGCCATTTTGTTTAATATTATGTCCAATTAAAAACTCATGAGTGCTGTTAAAAATAGCTTCAGATTTAGCAAACCCTAAATAATCGTTTGATGAAAAGTCTATTAAAACATTTTGTGAATCAAGTTGACGTAACGCATTATTTGCTTTACGTTCTTCAAGTTTTTGCTGAAGTTTTTTTGGAAATTGATTCATAAAACAAAAGTAGGGAGTTAATTTGAATATACAATTTCACTAGTTTCTTGTAGAGGCTTTTATTTAAAATAAACTTATTTTAAGATTAAAACATTTTTTTGAATGATACACCTTCAAATCGAATTTTCGGAAAAGTTTAACGAACTTACGTTGTAATTAAAATACGAACCGAGTATATTCGTTATAACAATTGTTTCGCGTTAAGGATTGTAGTGAAAATCCTTTTTTATGTCAGTTTGAGTGTTTCGATTTAAATGTATCGAGAACTTTAAAAAAGATTGTAACGAAAAGCCTGACCCTTGTGGTAACGCCTAAAATATAAAATAAATTAATGCCAGAACATAAACAACTTAAGTACGATAAGGCTTATTTAAGAATTGCTAAAGAATGGGGGAAATTATCGTACTGTAAGCGTAGGCAAGTTGGCGCGCTTATTGTAAAGGATAGAATGATAATATCTGATGGATACAATGGCACACCATCAGGATTTGAAAATTTTTGTGAAGATGAAGAGGGTTACACCAAATGGTATGTGTTACATGCCGAGGCTAATGCCATTTTAAAAGTCGCAGCATCTACACAATCAGCAAAAGGGGCAACGTTATATATAACCATGTCGCCTTGTAAAGAGTGTAGTAAGCTAATACATCAAGCTGGAATTGTAAAAGTAGTTTATAACCAAGCGTATAAAGACGATTCTGGATTACGTTTTTTAGAAAAAGCAGGTATAAAACTTAAATTAATTGAAGCCATAGACGAATAATGGGTTATCAAAAAAAATATTTACCATTAGTTTTAGGGGTTGCTATTGCAGCAGGCATTTTTATTGGCGGAAAGTTAAATTTTTCCGATTCGCCAGATCGCCTATTTTCTACAAATAGCAAAAAAGATAAGCTTAATAGGCTTATTGATTATATTGATTACGATTACGTAGATGAAATAAATACAGATAGTATTGTAGATGTTACGGTTAATGGTATTTTAGATAATTTAGACCCACATTCGGTATACATTCCAAAAGAAGATATGGAACGTGTTGCCGAAAACATGAAAGGCGATTTTGTAGGTATTGGCGTTAGCTTTTATACTTATAAAGATACCATTACAGTTATAAGACCTATAGAAAATGGGCCGAGTGCTAAAGCGGGTATAAAAGGTGGCGATCGTATTATTATGGCTAATGGCGATTCGCTTTATGGAGAACGCTTAAACGATGGGGAGCTGGTTAAAAAACTTAAAGGGCCAATTAATAGTAAAGTGAAATTAAAGGTATATAGAAAAGGCGAACCAAAGCTTTTAGATTTTACCATTAAACGCGGTACCATTCCTATAAAAAGTGTTGATGCCGCATACATGCTAACCGAAAAATTGGGTTATATAAAAATTAATCGCTTTGCAGAATCTACATACAAAGAGTTTAAAGCAGGGTTAGAAAAACTTATTAGCCTTGGTGCTACCGAAATGGCTATTGATTTACGCGATAACCCAGGTGGGTTTTTAGGTATTGCCGAACAAATTGTTGATGAATTTTTAGAAGATGATAAGCTTATATTGTTTACAAAAAACAAGCGAGGTAATATCGAAAAAAGCTATGCAACAAGTAAAGGTAAATTTGAAGAAGGCAATGTTTATGTGCTGATTGACGAAAACTCTGCATCGGCTAGCGAGATTGTTGCAGGCGCCTTACAAGATAACGATAAAGGCACTATTATTGGTAGGCGTTCTTATGGTAAAGGACTCGTACAACGCGAAATGGATTTGGGCGATGGTAGTGCAGTACGTTTAACGGTGTCACGTTATTATACACCAACAGGACGCTCCATTCAGCGACCTTACAAAAAAGGACATAAAGATTATTACGACGAGTATTTTGAACGACTGGATAGCGGCGAACTTCTCGATCCTGAAAAAATTAAAGTTGCCGATTCGCTAAAATTTACCACGCCAAAAGGTAAAATTGTTTATGGCGGCGGCGGCATTATCCCCGATGTGTTTGTGCCTATTGATAATAGTATGCACAACGAAACACTTACTTATTTGCAACGTCGTGGATTAATTGGCTATTTTGTGTTTGAAGAGTTAGAAAAAGACAGACATGTTTATGATGATATTTCTAGACAAGAATTTATTGATAGTTACGAGGTAGGTGAAGATTTGGTATTTGCTTTTCAAGATTACTTAAATATAAGAACCGACTCTAAAATAACCTTTGTGGCTTATCACGAAGAAGTAAAACAATACATTAAAGCCACTCTTGCCGACCAACTTTATGGCAATGGCGCTTTTGAGGAAGTTTTCAACCAGCGTGATATTATGATTGATGAGGTGATTAAGTTGAGTGATGGGGAGTAGTTTTCTAAATCTTATCATGCACCTTAACATGCTTCCCGCCATTCCAAAGCGTTAAAATATCTGTTGCTACATGGGCTCCACTACCAGAAGCTATAGCAAACTGACTGCGCCAACCTGCTAATGTACCAGCAACATATAAATTATCTTCAATTAAATGATTGGTGTTTTTTAACCAAATACGATCTTTTTCAATATTTGTTCTTGGATGGGGTTCAATATAGTTTTCTAAACCTTTTATTGTCATTAAATTGGTGTAACCAACAGCAATAACAACTAGTTTAGCTTCGTAGTTGTTTTTATTGGTTTCAACTATAAAACCATTAGTTGATTTTGAAATAACGCAAACTTTTTCGTTTTCAATTTGCTTAATATGTGGATATAAATCGTGTAATTGTTTTTTTCCACTTTCTAAAATAGATTCGCCAGTAGTACCAGGTTTTAACCCCAATACATTATTAAATAAAGCAGTTTGTAAATGCGATGTTTTTTGATGCGTAATAACTGCAATATGTTTGTTTTTTGCAAAGGGTTTGTTTTTTGCAGACCCTAAAACCAAAGCACAAGATAAACCTGCCGCACCACCACCAATAATTAAAACATCTAGCATTATTTACTTTGTTTTACTTTTTGTTCAATACGTTTTGAGGTTCTTAAAATAGCCATCATTATAATTACACAACATGAGGCTACAATAGTAATTAAAGCAATCATGCTATCATCTTCAAAAGGCGCATTAAAATCTACTTTTGTAAAGTTAAAAATAATAAGCCCTAAAGCAATTGTACTAAGTAATATGGTAAATAGTTTCATGTGTTTTAAATTTTATTGTTTTGCAATATCATTGTTTGTTAAACACTCATTATAGGCTTTAAGCAATGTCAAACAGGGCTTTTATATTATGGGCAAATAGTTTTACAGCAATTGCTAATAAAACAACACCAAATACTTTACGTATAATATTAATACCATTTTGCCCTATAAGGCGTTCAATTTTTGATGATGTTTTAAGCACAACATAAATAATAATAACATTCATTAAAACAGCTACAATAATATTTTCTATTCTAAATTCTGCTCTTAAAGATAATAAAGTAGTTAAACTTCCTGGGCCAGCAATTAACGGAAATGCTAAAGGAAAAACGGCGGTAGTCATAGAAGTATTTTCTTCTTGCTTATAAAGTGTAATACCTAAAATCATTTCTAAAGCTATAAAAAACAAAATAAAAGCACCAGCAACTGCAAACGAGTTAACATCTATACCAATAAGGTTTAAAATACTTTTTCCTAAAAACAGAAATACAATTAGAATAATTCCAGCAATTATTGAAGCTTTTTCGCTTTGTATATGCCCTACTTTTTTACGTAAATCAATAACAATAGGAATATTGCCAACAATATCAATTACGGCAAATAGCACCATAAAAGCTGTGAATATTTCTTTAAAATTAAGTTGCATTTTTAAAAGGTTTAAATTCAAAAATATCTCGCAGCTTGCTGCGTTTATAAATCATTTGTCATTCTCGCGAAGGCGGGAATCTGAAAAATTAAAAATCTCTAAAAATAGAGGTTCTTAATTTTTCGGCAAAAGTAGACGATTATTACTAATTTATAACATTAATTTAAGCTAAAGTTTCTCTATTTTTGCGACATGTTTCAATTAGGAAAAACCATAGTTTCAGAAGATATAATAGAAAAAGATTTTGTTTGTAATCTGTCAGCATGCAAAGGCGCATGTTGTATTGATGGCGATGCTGGGGCGCCACTTGATAAAGAAGAAACTCAAATCCTAAAAGATATTTACTCTAAAGTAAAACCTTTTTTACGAGAAGCGGGTATTGATGCTATTGAGAAACAAGGTACACATATTACTACAGATTTTGGAGATTTTGAAACTCCTTTAATTAATAATGCAGATTGTGCTTATGTTATTTTTGATGAAAAAAACACAGCACTTTGTGGTATTGAAGAAGCCTATAATCAAGGTGAAATTTCTTGGAAAAAACCAGTGTCTTGTCATTTGTATCCCATTCGCGTTAAAGAATATTCTGAATTTTCGGCGGTAAATTATGATAAATGGGAAATCTGCGATGATGCTTGCTCACTTGGAAAAGAATTACAAGTTCCTGTTTATAAATTTGTAAAAGAAGCACTAATACGTAAGTTTGGTGAAGATTGGTATAGCGAATTAGAAAAGGTTGCTAAAACTTTTTAAGCTCCTTAAAAAAATCTTTTAAAACATCAATGAAATAAGGTGTTTGTTAGTTTGTAATCTTTTATTTTTGTGTCAACATTTTTTAGTCTTTAAAAAATTAAAATACTGTAAACCAGTAAATTACAAAATATTTTTGTAAACTTCTAATTATCAAGGCTATTATTTGTTTGTTAAAAACTTGTTGACAATGTTTATAACTATGCCTTTCATTTACGGTTACATTTTCCAATCTTTGTTAACCCGAAATTAAAGTAAATTATCGTTAAATTTTTATAAAAAACTAAAAAAACAATGTCTCAAGCCATCGAACCCATTTTACAAGAAAACAAAGATCGTTTTGTTATTTTCCCTATTCAACATCATGATATTTGGGAATGGTATAAAAAGCAAGAGGCAAGTATTTGGACAGCAGAAGAGATAGATTTACATCAAGATCTTAACGATTGGAATAATAAATTAACTGATGACGAGCGTTATTTCATCAAACATGTCTTAGCTTTTTTTGCGGCTTCAGATGGTATTGTAAACGAAAATTTAGCAGAGAATTTTGTGTCTGAAGTACAATACTCAGAAGCTAAATTCTTTTATGGTTTTCAAATTATGATGGAAAATATTCATTCTGAAGTATATTCATTATTAATTGATACTTACGTAAAAGACGATAAAGAAAAAGACGCATTATTTAATGCTATTGAAGTATTTCCAGCTATTAAAGAAAAAGCAGATTGGGCACTTAAATGGATAGATTCTCCAAGTTTTGCAGAACGTTTAATCGCTTTTGCTGCGGTTGAAGGTATCTTTTTCTCAGGGAGTTTCTGTTCTATTTTTTGGCTTAAAAAACGTGGATTATTACCAGGATTAACTTTTTCTAACGAACTTATTTCAAGAGATGAAGGTTTACATTGTGATTTTGCGGTGCACTTACACCAAAACCATATTGTAAACAAAGTACCAAAAGAAAGAATCACAAAAATATTAACAGATGCTTTAGATATTGAACGCTCATTTATTACAGAATCACTTCCAGCAAGTTTAATTGGAATGAATGCAAAATTAATGACACAATATTTAGAGTTTGTAACTGATAGGTTGTTGGGGGAATTTGGATGCGATAAAGTATATAACTCAACCAATCCTTTTGATTTTATGGATATGATTTCTTTACAAGGAAAAACTAATTTCTTTGAAAAACGCGTTTCAGAATATCAAAAAGCAGGTGTTCTTAATAAAGAAGAGGACAAAGATAAATTTAGCTTTGATGCCGACTTTTAATTAAAAAAGCACACAACAATAAAAAGGTTTCGTATTCTCTAAAATCATAGAGAAAAACGATTTTCAATAAATAATTAAATATTAAAGAAAACTATTTTTTAAGGCTAATTAACCACTAACCTTAAACTATAGAATAAATAACTAACCATTTTTCTGAATTTGGTGGTTCAGAAAGAAACTTAAAAACGTGTAAAAATTATGTATGTAGTAAAAAGAGACGGCAGAAAAGAACAAGTTATGTTCGACAAAATTACCGCTAGAGTAAGAAAATTATGTTACGGATTAAACGAATTAGTAGATCCATTAAAAGTAGCCATGCGTGTGATAGAAGGTCTGTACGATGGTGTTACTACTAGCGAGCTTGATAATCTTGCTGCAGAAGTTGCAGCAACCATGACGACTGCACATCCAGATTATGCGCGTTTAGCGGCTAGAGTTTCGGTGTCTAATTTACATAAAAACACAAAAAAGACATTTAGTGAGGTGATGACAGACCTTTACACCTATGTAAACCCAAGAACTAATAAAAAAGCACCACTGTTATCTGATGAGGTTTATCAAGTAATTATGGATAATAAGGATAGATTAGATTCTACAATTATTTATAACCGCGATTTTGGTTACGACTATTTTGGGTTTAAAACTTTAGAGCGTTCCTATCTACTAAAATTAAACGGACAAATTGCCGAACGCCCTCAACACATGCTTATGCGTGTTTCAATAGGTATTCATCTAAACGATTTAGATGCAGCCATTGAAACCTACGAGTTAATGTCTAAAAAATATTTTACACACGCTACACCAACCTTATTTAATTCAGGTACACCAAAACCACAAATGTCATCTTGTTTTCTTTTAACTATGAAGGAAGATAGTATTGATGGGATATACGATACGTTAAAGCAAACAGCTAAAATATCACAATCTGCAGGAGGAATTGGGTTAGCAATACACAATGTTCGCGCCACAGGTAGTTATATTGCTGGAACAAATGGTACATCAAACGGAATCGTTCCTATGTTGCAGGTATTTAATGATACGGCACGTTATGTAGATCAAGGTGGCGGAAAACGTAAAGGAAGTTTTGCTATTTATATTGAAACTTGGCATGCCGATATTTTTGATTTTCTTGATTTAAAGAAAAACCATGGTAAAGAAGAAATGCGTGCACGTGATTTATTTTATGCGATGTGGACATCGGATTTATTTATGAAACGTGTGCAAGAAGATAGTGAGTGGACGTTGATGTGCCCTAACGAATGCCCAGGATTAGACGAAGTACACAGTGAAGCTTTTGAAGCGTTGTATACTAAATATGAAGCCGAAGGTAAAGGACGTAAAACCATAAAAGCTCGTGAGCTTTGGGAGAAAATTTTAGAATCTCAAATTGAGACAGGTACACCATATATGTTGTATAAAGATGCAGCAAATCGTAAATCTAATCAGCAAAATTTAGGAACTATTCGTTCGTCAAATTTATGTACAGAGATTTTAGAATACACCTCTCCAGATGAGGTTGCTGTTTGTAATTTGGCATCCATAGCATTACCAATGTTTGTTAAAAATGGAGAATTCGATCACAAAGAATTATTCCGTATAACTAAACGTGTCACTAAAAACTTAAACAGAGTAATCGATAGAAATTACTATCCTGTAAAAGAAGCCGAAAACTCTAATATGCGTCATCGTCCTATTGGATTAGGTGTTCAAGGGTTGGCAGATACTTTTATTCAATTACGTATGCCTTTTACAAGCGATGCCGCTAAAAAATTAAATCAAGAGATTTTTGAAACGCTCTATTTCGCTGCAGTAACAGCAAGTATGGAAGAGGCAAAAGAAGATGGTCCTTATCAAACATACAAAGGTTCGCCTATAAGTAAAGGTGAGTTTCAGCATAATCTTTGGAATATTAAAGACGATGAATTAAGCGGACGCTGGGATTGGGAAAAACTACGCAAGCAAGTAATTAAAAATGGGGTTCGTAATTCCTTATTAGTAGCTCCAATGCCAACGGCATCAACGTCTCAAATCCTTGGGAACAATGAGTGTTTCGAACCATATACGTCTAACATTTATACACGTCGTGTGTTATCTGGCGAGTTTATTGTAGTTAACAAACACTTATTAGAAGACTTAGTAGAGTTGGGCCTTTGGGATGATAATTTAAAACAAGCCATTATGAGAGCAAATGGTTCTGTGCAGCATATCGATATCATTCCTCAAGATATTAAAGATTTATACAAAACAGTTTGGGAGCTAAGCATGAAAGATATTATAGATATGTCTCGTCAACGCGGATATTTTATAGATCAGTCACAATCTTTAAACTTATTCTTAGAAGGCGCGACTATGGCTAAATTAACATCAATGCATTTTTACGCATGGAAAAGTGGCTTAAAGACAGGCATGTATTATTTAAGAACAAAATCTGCTGTTGATGCTATTAAGTTTACTTTAGATACTAAAAAGAAAGAAGAACCAGTTGCAGAAACTGTAGAGGTTAATAATGTTGTTGCGCAGCAAGAAGAAGCTAAGAAAAAGAAGTTAGCAGCACAAAATGCCGCTAAATTTGCACAACAAAATAAACCAGAAGTAGAAGTTGAACCTATGAGTGCTGATGAAATGAAAGCACTTATTGCTCAAGCCAAAGCTGCAGAAGGAGACGATTGTTTAATGTGTGGATCTTAAATCAGTTATTGGGTAGTTCCCTCGAAAGAGGGAACCCCAAATTTTTAAAAGCACCTCGAAAGAGGTGCTTTTTTATTTGTGGCATATTAATTAAAAAAACTATTTTTAAACTTTAATTTGACCAACCAACTACTTATGAATAATCAAAATTTTAGAATTACCCCAGATTTATATGCAACTAAAGGAAATCGTTTTGCAAATTACATTATTGATAAAATTATATTTTATATTTTAATATTTGGTTTAAGTTTTCTTATTGGAGTTATTGTTTATTCTTTTTTTACAGATACTACAGCTTTTGATAAACTTTTATATGATATTGAAAATATGGGTACACTAATGGATAGGTTGTTAACAAGTATAGTGTTTATTATTTTTTATATGATTGCTGAAATTTTACTTAAAGGAAAAACAGTAGGAAAGTATATAACAAAAACATTGGTAGTTATGGAAGATGGATCGAAACCAAAAGCATCAGATATTGTTTTACGCAGTTTGTGTAGATTAATTCCTTTTGACGCTTTTTCATTTTTAGGAGCCGAAGGAAGAGGGTGGCATGATTCAATGTCAAATACATATGTTGTAGATGAGAAAAAATTCAAGGCTAAAAAGAATGCCCAAAATGAATTAGATCAAATTGGAGTAGTACAAGAAATAGAATAAGTTTAAACTTTACAATAAATGGATGAATTTTTAGAAGCAGCTATTGAAGAAGCAAAAAAAGGGTTGAGAGAAGGCGGCATTCCTATTGGTTCTGTTATAACCTACAAAGGCAAAATAATTGGTCGAGGCCATAATAAAAGAATACAAAACGGAAGTGTAGTGTTGCATGGCGAAATGGATGCTTTTGAAAACGCAGGACGACAACCAGCAAACGTTTATAAGGGGTGTACATTGTATACCACATTATCTCCTTGTTCGATGTGTTCTGGAGCTATTTTGTTATACGGCATACCAAAAGTTGTTATTGGTGAAAATAAAACGTTTCTAGGCGATGAAGCCTTATTAAAATCTCGTGGTGTTGCTGTAGAAGTTGTAAGTAATAAAGTCTGTATCGATTTAATGGAATCTTTTATTTTTAAAAATCCAGAATTATGGAATGAAGATATTGGAGAGTAGATAAATAA
>NZ_CAXIBN010000069.1:0-15832 GCF_964021735.1 uncultured Wocania sp.
ATTATAGATATGGCAAAGTTTGAACTTAAGTTACCAAAAATGGGAGAAAGTGTTGCTGAGGCAACTATAACTTCTTGGTTAAAAGAGGTTGGCGATACTATCGAGTTGGATGAAGCGGTTTTAGAAATTGCTACAGATAAGGTAGATAGCGAAGTGCCAAGCGAAGTTGATGGTGTTTTGGTTGAAAAGCGTTTTAATGTAGATGATGTTGTTCAGGTAGGTCAAGTCATTGCTATAATAGAAACTGAAGGAGAAGATGTTTCTGATGTTAAATCTGATACTGTTGAAGTCGAAAAACAAGAACAAGCAGCAGTCGAACAAGTAGCACAAACAATAGCGGATGCAAAAGAAACTGTTTATTCAGTTAGCTCAAACGAAGATCGTTTTTATTCGCCATTAGTTAAAAACATAGCAAAGCAAGAAGGTATTTCTCAAAATGAATTGGATGCGATTGTTGGTTCTGGTAAAAACGGACGCGTAACTAAAAACGATGTTTTAAATTATATAGACAATAGAGGTTCTGCTAAAAAAGAAGAAGCATCAATTTCTGAAACTACAAAACCTATCACAAAAGCTGAAATCCAGCAAAAAACTACACCAACATCGGTTGTTGTAAGTGGTGAAGATGAAATTATTGAAATGACTAGAATGGGCAAACTTATTGCTCATCACATGGTGGAATCTACTCAAACATCAGCACACGTTCAAAGTTTTATTGAAGCCGATGTAACTAAAATTTGGAATTGGAGAAAGAAAGTTAAAGATGGATTTATGAAGCGCGAAGGTGAAAATTTAACCTTTACGCCAATCTTTATGGAGGCTATCGCCAAAGCACTTCGTGATTTTCCAATGATGAATATTTCTATTCAAGGTGATAAAATTATAAAAAAGAAAAACATTAATCTTGGTATGGCTGCTGCTCTTGGCGATGGTAATTTAATTGTGCCAGTTATTAAAAATGCAGACCAGCTTAATTTAGTTGGTATGACAAAGCAGGTTAACGATTTAGCAAACAGAGCGCGTTTAAACCAATTAAAACCAGACGATATTCAAGGCGGCACGTATACCGTTACCAATGTGGGTACTTTTGGTAGTATTATGGGTACTCCAATTATCAACCAACCGCAAGTGGGTATTTTAGCTTTAGGAGCTATACGAAAAGTACCAGCAGTTATTGAAACTCCAGAAGGCGATTTTATTGGTATTCGCTATAAAATGTTTTTATCGCATTCTTACGACCACCGTGTTGTAAATGGTGCTTTAGGTGGTCAATTTGTAAAGGCGGTTAAAGATTATTTAGAAGCTTGGGATAGTAATAGAGAAATCTAGTTCCTGCGAAAGTGGGAATCTCATTTGAGACAATATGTAAAACCAGCCTCTTAAAACGGTTGGTTTTTTTGTTTTTTACACTTTGGTAATTTAGTACCTTTACGCTTAATAAAAAATAGCTAATGCAATTAAACCTAACAAAACCCATCTGTTTTTTCGATCTTGAAACCACGGGCACTAATATTACCAAAGACCGTATTGTAGAAATTTCTATTTTAAAAGTTTTTCCTAATGGAAAAGAAGAAAGCAAAACATGGTTAGTAAATCCAGAAATGCCAATTCCTGAAGAAGTAACAGAGATCCATGGTATTTCTGATGCCGATGTGGCCGATAAACCAACATTTAAAGAACTCGCAAAAGAAATTTACAACCTCATTAAAGATTCAGATTTAGGTGGCTTTAATTCTAACAGATTTGATATTCCACTTTTAGCCGAAGAAATGCTACGTGCCGAGATTGATTTCGATATGAAAAATCGATTATCAGTTGATGTTCAAACCATATTTCATAAAATGGAACAACGCACATTAAGTGCAGCTTATAAGTTTTATTGCGATAAAAATTTAGACGGCGCACATAGTGCCGAGGCAGATACGAATGCGACATACGAGGTTTTAAAAGCTCAAATTGAAAGATATGAAGACCTTGAAAACGACACCAAATTTTTAGCCGAATTTAGTTCACGAAAAAAGTTTGCAGATTTTGCAGGATTTATAACCTATAATAAAGAAGGTGTTGAATGTTTTTCTTTCGGAAAACATAAAGGTAAATTGGTAATGGATGTTTTAGAGAAGGAGCCTGGATACTTTGGTTGGTTGCTTAATGCCGATTTTCCTTTGTATACAAAAAAAGTGCTAACGGCTATTAAGTTAAAAAGCCTTAATAATAAATTATAAAAGAGAAACAAGAACCAAGAAAAAAGACAAAAGACAATTTTGTGTTTTAAATCAAATAGTCTTGTTTCTTGAAGAGAAGCGGTCTTTATTCTTTTATCTTAAAAAAAAATGAAACTAATCTGCATCGGTAGAAATTACACCGAACATATTAAAGAATTAGAAAACGAAAAACCGCTGGATCCTGTAATTTTTTTAAAACCAGACACAGCAATTCTTCTTAAAAAACAGCCTTTTTTTATTCCAGATTTTTCAGATGATGTGCATCACGAAGTCGAAATTTTGGTTAAAATAAATAGAGTAGGGAAGCATATCGATAAAAAATTCGCACATAAATATTATAAAGAAATTGGATTGGGCATAGATTTTACAGCACGCGATTTACAAAGCAAATTAAAAGCCAAAGGCTTGCCTTGGGAAAAAGCAAAAGCTTTTGATGGTGCTGCGGTTGTAGGGAACTGGCTTTCGGTTGATGCTATTAAAAATGTAAACGATATTAATTTTACATTACAAAAAAACGATACTACTGTACAACAGGGGAATACAAGCCGCATGCTATGGAAAATTGACGAATTAATAGAATATGTCTCAAAATATTTTACTTTAAAGATTGGAGATATTATATTTACAGGCACGCCAGCAGGAGTTGGCAAAGTTATTGCTAACGATAAATTAAAAGGATTTATAGAAAACAAAGAAATGTTTTCAATTACAGTAAAATAAATGGAACAACATTACAAATTATTTAGAGTACGCGAATTAGCAGATAACGACGAAGATTTTGTTGCAACCTTGGCAGAAACATTTTTAGAAGAAGTTTCGGTTGATGCAGAACGACTAAAGAAAGCAGTAGCTGATAAAGATTATCAAGAAGCATATCAAGCGGCTCATAAAATGAAACCTACAGTAGATTTGTTTGAGCTTGGTATTCTTGAAGATTTAATAGAAGTGCAAGATTGGGGGAAATTCACTAAAACAGATATAGATATTACCGATAAGCTAAATGTTGTTATGACTGCTGTTGACAATGCATTGGTAGAAATAAAATCCGATTTTAATTTATAATGCAAGCCGAAATAATTACCATTGGTGATGAGTTGCTTATTGGGCAAGTTACAGATACCAATTCTGTATTTATAGCCAAAGCACTTAATAAAATTGGTGTTTCGGTTTATCAAATTACTTCCATTCAAGATGATAAAGCGCATATACTTAAAGCCCTAAAAGAAGCCGAAGAGAATGCAGATATCATTATTTTAACAGGCGGACTCGGCCCTACAAAAGACGATATTACCAAAAATACCATTGCTGAATATTTTAACGACACTTTAGTTCGTGATGCATCCGTATTAAAAAATATTGAGCATTTATGGGAACAATACATTAAACAACCACTAGCACAAGTTAACAAAGATCAAGCTTTAGTACCATCAAAAGCAACCGTTTTAATGAATAAGTTTGGTAGTGCTCCAGGTATGTGGATTCCTAAAGATGATAAAGTTTTTATATCACTTCCAGGTGTGCCTTTTGAAATGAAAGCTTTAATAGAAAACGAGGTTATTCCAAAATTAAAAGACACGTATAATTGTCCGTATATATTGCATAAAACATTAATAGTTTATGGTGTTGGTGAAAGTACACTAGCCGCAAGAATAGAAACATGGGAAGATGCGTTACCAAATCATATAAAATTAGCTTATTTACCAAATTTGGGCAAAGTAAGGCTGCGGTTAAATGCTAAAGGATTTGATGAACAGAAAATTAAAAAAGAAGTACAGCAACAAATAGATCAATTACTACCATTAATTAAAGATGAATTTTTTGGTTTTGAAGATGAAGAATCATCCATTGAAGTCGTTATTGGAAAGCAATTAGTAAAATTAGGAAAAACACTTGCGGTAGCCGAAAGTTGTACAGGCGGAAAAATTGCAGAACATATTACAGTAAACGCAGGAGCATCAGCTTATTTTAAAGGCGGATTAATAACCTATGCAACCCAGTCTAAGATTGATACCTTAGGGATTTCAAAAGCTATTATTGATGCGCATTCTGTTGTAAGTGCTCAAGTTGCCGAGGCTATGGCAAAAAACGCATTACAATTATTTAATTCAGATTATGCTATAGCAACCACTGGAAATGCAGGTCCAGAAAAAGGTGATGCAAATGCTGAGGTTGGAACTGTTTTTATTGCCATAGCTACAAAAAGCCATGTATTTTCAGAAAAATTTAATATGGGAAATCACCGTGTAAAAGTGATTAATAAAGCGGTAAATAAAGCCTTTGAAATGCTTCAAAAAGAAATTTTAAAAAATAGATAAAAATTAGGTTGCCATAATATAAAGAATTTGTATATTTGCACCTCGATTTTAAGCAACAAAAATTTAAAGTTATAAATAATGTCAAGAGTTTGTGAACTTACAGGAAAGAAGGCAATGGTTGGTAACAACGTGTCTCATGCATTAAATAGAACTAAACGCAAATTTAATGCGAATTTAGTAAAGAAACGTTTTTACATTCCAGAAGAAGATAATTGGGTAACTTTAAAAGTTTCTACATCTGCTTTAAAAACGATTAATAAAATTGGTATTTCTGCAGCAATTAAGGAAGCAAAATCTAAAGGGTTTTATAAATAATAGCTGTATTTAATAAGTAAAAAGACATGGCAAAAAAAGGCAACAGAATACAAGTAATACTAGAATGTACAGAGCATAAAGAGTCTGGGCAACCAGGAACTTCACGTTACATTACTACAAAAAACAAAAAAAATACGCCAGATAGAATGGAGATTAAAAAATTTAATCCAATTCTTAAGCGTATGACAGTTCATAAAGAAATTAAATAATTAGAAGTTTTAGAAAACTTCAAACAACGCATAAGTCATGGCAAAGAAATCAGTAGCATCATTACAAACAGGATCAAAAAGATTAACAAAAGCTATAAAAATGGTTAAGTCTCCAAAAACAGGAGCTTACATGTTTGTTGAGTCTATTATGAGTCCAGAATTAGTAAATGACTTTTTAAATAAAAAGTAAACCTAATTACACAAAATATTATAAACTGCTTTCATCATGGAAGCAGTTTTTTTATGCTTATATTTTAGTAAATTTACTGCCATAATTACAGTAAAAAATAGTGGTGCGAAAATTGACAATAATAATTTGGGCGTTACCACAAGGGGCAGGTTTTCGGTAGTCGCTTTTTTATGTTGCATAAGTGCAACAACATAAAAAGAGCTTCAACAAAACCTCAATCCCTAACGCAAAAGCAAAATGATATTGAGACTAACAACTCAACAATAAATAACCAACAAAATAATGAGTTTTTTTAAAAAAATATTTTCATCAGAAAAAAAAGAAACATTAGACAAAGGATTAGAAAAATCTAAATCGAGTTTTTTAGGTAAATTAAGTAAAGCTGTAGCAGGAAAATCTAAAGTAGACGATGAAGTTTTAGATAATCTTGAAGAGGTATTAGTATCTTCAGATGTTGGTGTAAACACCACGCTAAAAATTATTGACCGTATTGAAAAACGCGTATCAAAGGATAAATATTTAGGAACAGACGAGCTCAATAAAATTCTCCGCGAAGAAATTGCAGGTTTATTAAGTGAAACAAACTCAGGCGAAGACACCGAATTTATAATACCTGAAAACAAAAAACCATATGTGTTAATGGTTGTTGGCGTAAATGGTGTTGGTAAAACCACGACTATTGGTAAACTCGCTCATCAATTTAAAAAACAAGGTTTAAAAGTAGTTTTAGGAGCAGCCGATACCTTTAGAGCCGCAGCGATAGACCAATTACAGGTTTGGGCAGACCGTGTAGATGTGCCTATGATACGTCAAGATATGGGAAGCGACCCAGCATCCGTAGCTTTTGATGCTTTAGAATCTGGAGTTAAACAAGATGCCGATGTTATTATTATTGACACAGCGGGACGTTTGCACAACAAAATAAACTTAATGAACGAGCTAACCAAAGTAAAGCGCGTGATGCAAAAAGTGGTTGGCGATGCGCCACACGATGTATTATTGGTTTTAGATGGTTCTACAGGGCAAAATGCATTTGAGCAAGCCAAACAGTTTACTGCGGCAACCGAAGTCACATCGTTAGCAGTTACAAAATTAGATGGTACAGCAAAAGGTGGTGTTGTAATTGGTATTTCAGATCAGTTTCAAATACCAGTAAAATATATTGGCGTGGGAGAAGGTATTGACGATTTGCAGGTTTTTAATAAATTTGAATTTGTCGATTCGTTTTTCAAGTAATCTTTTGTCATTCCTGCCTTTCGACTTCGCTCAAGATAAACTATGACGGGAATCTCATAATAGAATATTTTTCATAATTTTACAATTATGGGCTTCTCTATTTTTCATAACCTTCATATAAAAGTTTCTCAAAATGAAGTTTTTGATGCGGTGTCTCAACCAAAACATCTCGATAATTGGTGGACTTTAAAATCTTCTGGAATACCTGAGTTACATGCTGAATACAATTTGAATTTTACTGATGATTATAATTGGTTCGGCATAGTGTCAAAAGTAAAAAGAAATGAATCATTTCATTTAAAAATGACAGATGCAGATAAAGATTGGAATCCAACCACTTTTGGTTTCGATTTAGAAACTAAGAGTGATAGTACTTTAGTTAAATTCTGTCATGTAAATTGGCAAAACGATAATCACCATTTTAAACATTCTTCATTTTGTTGGGCTATGTTACTTAATGGGTTAAAAAATTATTTAGAAAAAGGAATTATTATTCCTTTTGAAGACAGAAACTAAGTAACCAAATTAATTAGTATTTTTATTCAAAATACTAACCATGAGACTTTCCATATTTTTCGTATTATCTTTTTTAATTTTTTCTTGTAAAAACCAAAAATCAGAAAGCACATTTTCTGATAACGAAGCTTTAAAAGATACCATTGTAACGTCTAATGATTCTATCAAAGATTTTAGAGCATTTAAAGTTTTAGATTCTAAATATATTAATGTTTCTGAGCTTTGGAAACCTTTTGAAAATGACTTAAAAGATTTTACTGAGGAAACTTACATCTATTTAAAACCTTTGATTTTAGAGATAGATATTCCAACACTTCAAAGGCATATATCGTCTGGTAGGTTATCTTATGAATTACTTACTAAATTCTATTTATACCGCATTAGAAAATTCGATAGAGAAAATTCATTATCACTAAATTCAGTTATTTCATTAAATCCTAATGTGATATCAGAATCTAAACAAAAGGATATTGATTTAAAAAACAGAATGCTAAAGCATTCTATTTTCGGAATGCCAATTCTATTAAAAGATAATATTAATACTCTAGGAATGCCGACAACTGCTGGTGCTGTTGCATTGCAAAATAATCAAACAGAAGACGCCTTTATAGTTAAGCAGTTAAAAGATAAAGGCGCTTTAATTTTAGGAAAAGCTAACTTAAGCGAGTGGGCATATTTCTTCTGTGGCGATTGCCCAAGTGGTTACAGTGCTATTGGCGGACAAACCTTAAACCCTTACGGGAGGCGCGTTTTTGATACTGGAGGTTCAAGTTCAGGTAGTGGTGTGGCTGTAGCTGCAAATTTTTGTGCAGCTGCAGTTGGAAGTGAAACCTCGGGTTCTATTTTATCGCCTTCAAGTCAGAATTCTGTAGTAGGTTTAAAACCAACAATTGGATTGTTAAGTAGAAGTGGTATTGTGCCTATTTCATCTACTTTGGATACACCCGGACCTATGACTAAAAATGTTACAGATAATGCTATTGTATTGGATGCGATGATTGGTTTTGATGAAAAGGATTCAAAATCGATTAATAAAAAATGGGAAAATAATTTTTATAGTGATATTTCATCGAATAACAATTTAAGAGGAAAACGGTTTGGTGCATTTAAAAGATTGTTAGAAGATTCGTTATATGTTCAAGCTATTTCAGATTTAAAATCTAAAGGTGCAATAGTTATTGAAGTAGAGGAAGAGAAAGTTGAATTGCCTGATTTTTTAAGGCTGTTAAACTTAGATATGAAAACCGATTTATCTGAATATCTTTCAAATTATGCAGATGATGGAATAGAGATAAATTCTGTTAAGGATGTTGTTGATTTCAATAAAAAAGATTCAATAAATATTATGCCTTATGGTCAAAAATTATTTGAAGGCATTATAGCTGATAATGCCACCGATGAAGTATTTCAAAATATAAAAAACACTTTAAAAACTAATGGAAGAAGCTTTTATGATAAACCAATGAAAAAGCATAATCTAGATGGTTTTTTATCTATAAATAATTACCATGCAGGTTTTGCTGCAGTGGCTGAATATCCTGCTATAACCGTACCAATGGGTTATACAGAAAAAGGAGTGCCAAAAGGTTTAACCTTTATAAGTAAACCTTTATCTGAAATCGATTTATTGTATTGGGCATATATTTATGAGCAGGTTTCTAAAAAACGAAGAATGCCTAAAAGTTATGATTAATTCAAATTGTAATTTGATATTGGTATATATTAAATCATTAAGTATTACGTATCTTTGCGCACAGATTTATAGAATGTATGCGTACAAAAACTCTTAAAAAAAATAAAATAAATGTAGTAACCCTAGGTTGTAGTAAAAATGTTTACGATAGTGAAATATTAATGGGCCAACTTAAAGCTAACAATAAAGAGGTTGTACATGAAGAAGAAGGTAATATTGTGGTAATTAATACCTGCGGATTTATTAATAATGCAAAGGAAGAAAGTGTTAATACGATTTTAGAATACGTTCAGAAAAAAGAAGAAGGTGAAGTTGATAAAGTGTTTGTAACAGGTTGTTTAAGTGAGCGTTATAAGCCAGATTTAGTTAAAGAAATTCCGAATGTTGACGAGTATTTTGGGACTACAGAATTACCCGGTTTACTAAAAGCTTTGGGTGCCGATTATAAACACGAACTTATTGGCGAGCGTCTAACCACAACGCCTAAAAATTATGCCTATTTAAAAATTGCTGAAGGTTGCGACAGACCTTGTAGTTTTTGTGCCATTCCTTTAATGCGAGGAAAACATAAAAGCACACCTATTGAAGATATTGTTATTGAAGCTGAAAAACTAGCAGCAAACGGTGTTAAAGAACTCATTTTAATTGCACAAGATTTAACATATTACGGATTAGATTTATATAAAAAACGAAATTTAGCCGAATTACTTGAAGCTTTAGTAAAAGTTGAAGGTGTGGAGTGGATTCGTTTGCATTATGCATTTCCAACAGGATTCCCAATGGATGTATTGGATGTGATGAATCGCGAGCCTAAAATTTGTAACTATTTAGATATTCCGTTGCAACATATTTCTGATGCTATTTTAAAAAGTATGCGCCGTGGAACAACTCAAGAAAAAACAACTAAATTATTAAAAAACTTTAGAGCTGCTGTTCCTAATATGACGATTAGAACCACCCTTATTGTTGGATATCCGGGTGAAACCGAAGCAGATTTTCAAACTTTGAAAGACTGGGTTCAAGACATGCGTTTTGAGCGTTTAGGATGTTTTACTTATTCTCACGAAGAAAACACACATGCTTATAATTTAGAAGATGATGTGCCAGAAGACGTGAAAATTGACCGAGCAAACCAAATTATGGAAATTCAATCTCAGATTTCTTGGGAATTAAATCAACAAAAAATAGGGCAGGAGTTTAAAGTGGTTATTGATAGGAAGGAAGGTAATTATTTTATTGGTCGTACCGAATTCGATTCGCCCGATGTAGATAACGAAGTTCTTATTGATGCAACAAAAACCTATTTAAAAACAGGGGAGTTTGCAAATGTAAAAATTATTGAAGCCGAAGATTTCGATTTGTATGCTGAGGTAGCTAATTAATGAGTGTTTCGTTTAACGTCCTTGCATAAAACGTTGAATTTTATTTTTTCTAGTATCATTTAATATTTGAAAACCTCCTTTTTTTATATGGTTTTTAATATTTTATAGCCTTACTTCATCAAAATAGATATAAAATGTACGATGTGTTTTTGTCCAATAAACGCCATTAAATTTTTTTTTTTATATTCTTTTACCTCAAAATTATAAAGGAATTTAATAGCTATGCAGCTTTTAGAATTATGAGTGAATGGCTCTAATGTAATTGATGTCATAGTCTTTTAAAATTATAATTTATTTAAAAATGTAAAAAAAAGTCTAATCAAAACCATTCATCTTGTTTAAGGTATTTTACTCTGTGTTTCATTCAAAATCAAAAGCATCATTGTCAATAATAATACGATCCCTTAATCTGTTAATTTTTAGATGCATTCTATTAAAAAATAATGAGCGGTCTTTTTCGCCAGCATTAACTAGTAGTTTAGAAATACTCATTTGTTTCTCAAAAAATTCAAACATCAGTTCGCAAGTGGGCTGATGCTCAATTTTAAAATAACTTATTACAGTAAATGGTGTAAAAAATACTTTTTGATACGGCGTTTTTACCATAATAGTATTGCTCATAGTATGGATATCGTTAATATATAAGTTGTAAATAGCCTTGTTTTTAGAGCCAATTAGCGATTGTTGAATAGCTTGTTTTTCTACATGGCGTATCACATCTTCAATATCGGTACATATAAGTAAAGCTAATTCTTTTGATAAAGCACCTGCTTCAAAATAATAAAGAACTTGTTGTAATGTGCCATTAATAGTGGTGTTATTCCATATCTCAGTAATATTTATATCCTTATACACTTCACCTAATTTAAAGGCGTTTTCTAGTAATGAATCTGGAATATCCTTTATAAAATCGTCAAAGGATATTTTATTTCTTGTCATTTCTGGATCGACATCTTTTAACCAAACATACATTTTATAGCGCGATAAAAAAGAGTCTTTAAGTGTATGGAAAAGCGGTATATCCTTGGCGGAGTAAATTATTGATGCGCTTTTAAGCTTTGTTAATGGAAAAACACTATCGTGCGATTGTTTTAACCACATTTCTAATCCTTCTTTATTATGTATTGGTGGCGATAAATCTGCAAGTATTGTGGTTTGACTACCAACTTCAAAAAGTTTATTTAATGAAACTTTATAGTGTTTTGCAAGCTTTACGCTTTCTTCAAGCGATAATGATGTTTTTAAATTAATTCTTCGGTAGGCTGCGTCATAGCCTATATCTAAAATGCTTGCTATTTCTTCCACAAACGAGGTATTGTCTTGAGCTTTGGACTTTAGGTATTGTATAAAAGTATCTTGCATTTTTTAAAAGATTGCAAGCAGGTTAACTGAAGATTTTGCGAAAATTAAGAAAAATAAATTGGTTTTTCAGCATTTTGGTCAAATGATTATTAATTATTGCAAAGTAAGTTTGTGTTGTAACCAATTAATAATAAATATTATGAAAACACGTAATCTGACTTTTATTTTTTTATTAACAAGTCTATTCTTCTTAGCGTCTTGCTCAAACAATGATGATAGTGACTCAAATTTAGAGTCTAATTTATTGATAGGTATATGGAAACCTATTAAAGCAGTTGATGTTTGTTCTAGTGGTTCTCAGGAGGTTTATAACTATTCTTTGTGTGAACAAAATGGTAGGCTTACAATTAATGCTGGTGGGAGTTTTAGTGAAAGCAGCTATTATGAATATAGCAGCACAAATTGTACGGAGGAATTCTCATATAATGGTACATGGAAGATTGCTAATGATGACTTTAGTGTTATTGTAGAAGGCGATACTATTTATATAACTTTTTTTGAGGTATTTGAAAACACTTTAAGATTAGGAATGTATGAAATTGATCCAGAATATACTTGCGATGGAGATAATTTACCATCTCATTATTATACAGAATATACTCGAATATAAATACAAGTTAACAATTATTTAAACGAGTATTATGAAAACAATAATCAATTTCAGTTTAGTTTTAAGCCTACTGTTCATGGTAAGTTGTAGTAAAGAGGATACAGGACTTAATAACAATAATGAAACCACTTATGTTCGTGCAAAAGTTGGAGGAGATTTAAAAACCTTAGCATCATTTCCAATTTATTATAATTCTAGCAATGACTATGTTTCTGTATATGGATACAGAGACGAAGTTGGTATTTCTTTAATAATTATAGATGCCATTGGTTCGTATTCTTTTGAAGAAGGAAATTTTACTGGAAAATTAATTTTAGGAGATCCGTATGATTTTTTTGATCAAAAAGAAGATGGCCCAACAGTAGAGTATAATGTTATAAGTGGTAATGTTACGGTTACCAGTACCGATGATTTATTAATAAAAGGAACATTTTACTTTACTGGAAAGGAGTATGATGGTCAAACACAAATTGTTTCTAAAGGTGAATTTATTTGTGAAAAAATTAAAAATTAAAAATATGAAAATTTTATTAAGATTAATATCTCTTTTTGCTATTTTAATGTTTGCTTCTTGTGAGCCAACAAGAGTTTATACTACAGCGTCATATGGTTCATTAAAATCATATACAGAAAAACAGCACTATATAGATAAGAAAACAACCAAAACTTATATTTCAGGTGATTTAAGTTTTGGAGAACACGAACAAGATGGAGGTGAATTTAATGACACTAAAACCATTGCTGCATTTAATATACATAGAACAACAACAGGCAAGTTTTATAATTTTTACTATGGCTTAGGAGGTGCTTTCGGGTCATATAAATTTAAAAAGGGACTTAACGGTTTAATTGCTGATGGTGAAAAAAATAATTTTTATTCTGTTAGTCTTAAATCTGGAATTAATTTCACGCATTCACGCCCAAAAGTTGATTGGAGATTTATAGGGGTTGAGTTTTCTTATTTAAATGAATTCGGTTCTTATCAAGACAAATTATCTTATTTATTGTCACAAGACGCTGAAGCTATTATTGTAAACCAAAAGGCTTTAATAAATTATCAGTTTTACTCAGAATATGCTTTTAAAACTGTTAATAATAATGCAATAACCGTTGGGTTTTACTTGGGAGATATTCTCAATTACAAAGATACACAGATGTATTCTGGAACAACTAGTTTTAGTGGTATTACATTAGGAGTTAGATTAAAAAAGTATGCCTTTCATGCCGTTTTTGAAACTGGTGAAGGAGATATTAAATCAACCAAAGTTGGAGTTACATATAATCTTTAAAATTTTTAAATTAACTAAAAAATACAACATGAAAACATTACATAAACAAATAATATTAGTTATGCTTTGCCTTGCATTTAGTTTTGGTTATAATCTGTATTCACAAACTAAAAAAACCGAAACAAAAAAAAACTATGTTAGAGTATATAATTTTAAGGGTAAAAAAATTAGTAAAGGATATATATACTTTATGAATGATTCAATTTTAGGATTAAAAAATAATGGTAAACTAGTAGAGATGAGTTTACGAGAAATAGATTTTATAAAAACCAAGCGATCTGCTGGTAACAATGTCTTTATTGGTGCTGTATCTGGAGCTACTTTAGGAGCTGTTATTGGTGTGTCAACAGCAGATTCAGACATTTGGATTCTTCCATATTCTAAGGGAGAAGGTGCAATAGTTTTTGGGGGAATTGGAGCTGTAGGAGGTATTGCTATAGGAGGAATAACTTCGCTGTTTAAAAGGTCAGAAACTTATGTTATTAATGGGGATATAAAAAAATGGCAAGTTTTTATGAATTTAATTGAAAAACAAAGTGAGTAAATAAATAAAGCCCATCAAAGAAATTTGATAGGCTTTATAAACTATGGAGTTAAAAGAAATTAATCTTCCTTTTTATCTTCTCTAGGTTTTCTGTCATCACGACGGTTGTCACGTCCGCGATTATCTCTACCTCTGTTATCGCGTCCACCACGACTATCTCTAGAGTTATCCCTAGGTGGTCTTGCTACATAACCTTCTGGTTTTTCTAAAATAGCTTTACGAGATACTTTTTCTTTACGAGTTCTTGGGTCTACACCAAAGTACTTCACATCAAAAACATCACCCATATTTACAACGTCACTTACATTTTCAGTACGTTCCCAAGCCAATTCACTTACGTGTAATAATACTTCATTTCCAGGAGCATCTACATATTCTACAACAGCACCAAAATCAAGCATTTTAATCACTTTTACTTGGTAAACGTTACCAACAGTTGGTTTAAATAATAAAGAATCTATTTTAGCTAAAACAGCGTCAATACCTTTTCTACCAACACCTAAAACTTCAACAATACCTTCTTCAGTTACAGGGTCTTCATTAATAACAATAGTGGTATCAGTTTCTTTTTGTAATTCTTGAATCACTTTTCCACCAGGACCAATTAATGCGCCAATAAATTCATTAGGAATACGTCTTGTAATCATTGTAGGCGCGTGATCCTTAACTTCTGTGTTTGGTGTAGCTATAGTATCAGTTAATTTTTCTAAGATGTGTAAACGACCATCACGAGCTTGTTTTAATGCATTCACTAAAATCTCGTATGATAATCCTTTTACTTTAATATCCATTTGACAAGCGGTAATACCATCGGCAGTACCAGTTACTTTAAAGTCCATGTCGCCTAAGTGATCTTCATCTCCTAAGATATCAGATAATACAGCGTACTTTCCAGAATCGGCATCAGAAATTAATCCCATAGCAATACCAGAAACAGGTTTCTTTAATTGAACACCAGCATCCATAAGTGCCATTGTACCAGAACAAACTGTTGCCATAGAAGATGAACCATTAGATTCTAAAACTTCAGACACCACACGTACTGTATAAGGACAATCTTCAGGAACCATACCTTTTAAAGCACGTTGTGCTAAGTTACCATGTCCAACTTCTCTACGAGAAGTTCCACGAATAGGTCTTGCTTCTCCCGTTGAAAAAGGAGGGAAGTTATAGTGTAAATAGAAACGCTCTTCGCCTTCAAAAGATGGCATATCTATTTGGTTGGCTTCTCTAGAAGTTCCTAAAGTTACGGTAGCTAATGCTTGAGTTTCTCCACGTGTAAAAATAGCCGAACCATGTGTAGATGGTAAGTAATCAACCTCACACCAAATAGGTCTAATTTCGTCTGTTTTTCTACCGTCTAAACGTAAACCTTCATTAAGTGTTAAATCTCTAACGGCAGCTTTTTCAGCTTTACTATAGTATTTAGAAATTAATCCGCCAATATCTGCTAATTCTTCTTCAGAAAACGTAGCTTTTATGTCTTCTTTAATTTCAGCGAATGCAGCACTACGTTCATGTTTTGCTGAACCTGCTTTTGCAACAGCATATACTTTATCATAAGCTAAGTCGTGGATTTTTTGAGCTAAATCTGCATCTTCTCTTTCTGGCTCGTACTCACGTACTTCTTTTTTACCAAAAGCTTCAGCTAATGCTACTTGAGCTGCACATTGTACTTTAATAGCTTCGTGTGCAAATTTAATGGCTTCAGTCATTTCTTCTTCAGAAATCTCATCCATTTCACCTTCAACCATCATCACAGAATCAGCAGAAGCTCCAATCATCATATCGATGTCAGACTCCTCTAATTGTGCTCTTGTTGGGTTAATGATGAATTCACCGTTTACACGACCAACTCTAGCTTCAGAAATTGGACATTCAAAAGGGAAATCTGATAATTGAATAGCTGCAGAAGCTGCTAAACCTGCCATAGCATCTGGCATAAC
>NZ_CAXIBN010000070.1:0-15782 GCF_964021735.1 uncultured Wocania sp.
TGCTCGTATAAAAACTCTGGATAGCTATATATTTTTAAACCTAATTCTTGAGCTTTTAGCAACTCTGGATTATCGGCTTTGGCATGCATGCCTAAAACAATGGCATCTAAATTAGTGGTAATTTTTTCTGGAAACCAACCAAAGGTTTTTGGTAGCAACCCTTTAGTTTCTAATCTTGATTTTGAAGGCTCGAAAATAACATCATCGCTTCCTGTTACATTGTAACCTTTATTATGTAATGCTATGGCTAAATTGTGCATTGCAGAACCACCAATGGCAATAAAATGTACGTTCATTTATGTAGTTTTTGAAGATTTTCAAAGATACTTTTTTGCCACGAATACACGAATGTTTTTTAATTGGAAAATAACTATATTAAACAAAAAAGACCTTTTTTATTGAGACCGAATATTACAAACTATCCTGCGTTAGGGATTGCAGTAGAAATCCTGTTTGCGAGACAGGAGCAAACAGATTGTAACAAAAAGCCCGACCCGCAGGGTAACGCCCAAATACTAAAGCTTTAAAATCCTCTCTTTTTCTTTTTTAAAAGCCTTGATATTTGGTAATTCTGAAATCGCTAAATTTACATGTTTTAAAGCTTTTTCTTTATTTTTTTGATGTTTGTAAATTTGCGCCAACCTATAATATGCCCAAGCTATTGGAACACCATCTTTAGCTGAATAATTTGCTATGTAAGTTTGCAAACATGTTTCGCCTTTTTCAAGCTGCGTGTTATATTCAGCAGCCACTTTTCCTATTTGATAATGCAGCGCATTGCGTTGGTGTTTTTGTTGTGCTGCCTCTATGTTTTTTATGGCTTTTTCAGGTTGCTTTTGATTTTCGTAGAGAGTAGTTAATTTATTGAAACAGGTTAATGATCCACCTTCTGAAATAGCCATTTTATAATATTTTTCGGCTAATTCTGGGTCATCATCATATTCGTAAATATAGCCTTTTGCTAAATAACCATCGACTTTCGAGAGGTTTTCTAACTCTTTTGCAAACCCAAGCGATTTATTTTTGCTGCCACCCAAAATCACTGGCAATTGCATATACAACTCAACTAAAGCCCAACGCGTATCGATATGATTTTTATCTAATTTGGCAGCTTTTAAAAAAGCCTTTTTTACATCGCCAATAATGCCCAAAGCTTTTAATTTATTAACGGACAGGGCTTTCATGCCCAAAGCACCACCATATTTATAATGATAATTGGCATTATTTTGATGTTTGTTTACCAATTTTTTATACTGAATTATAGCATCATCCCATTTTTTTTGATGCCCATAAGCATCTCCTAAAAACTCAATAGCTTTTATATTATTTGGATGTTTCTTAAGATATTCTAAAACGATTTTCTCAGCTTTTACAAATTGTTTTTTTTGGAAAAACGCATTAATATTGTCTAATTCTGTTTGACCAAATAGGAGTACAGGAAAGAGAAATAGGACAATAAGTTTTTTCATAATAATTTAGGTCGAAAATGCAAAGTTAAACTTTCTTAGACAATTACTTTTACTTGAAAAATGGTTAACTTCACTCAACAAACTAAAGTAATTACTAATTTATTGTTTTTTGGAACAACTTTTGAAAGTACATTTAGAGACAAATTCAGCATAAATGAAACGTACACTATCTATATTAATGATTATTCTTTTTTCAAACTTAACTTTAGCTCAAAATCCAGATTATAAAACGTTATGGGACAAAGTTGAAAAACTTGAGGTTGAAGGTTTGCCAAAATCGGCATTAAAAATTGTTGAAGATATTTCAGTGAAAGCTAAAAAAGATAAAAACCATCCGCAGCTTATTAAAACCTTGCTTTTTAAAAGTAAGTTTGCTTTGGTTTTAGAGGAAGATGCGCAGTTAAAAATCATTAATGATTTTAAAAGTGAAATTGAACAGAGCACATTTCCAACAAAAAATATTCTTGAAAATATTTTAGCTAATTTGTATTGGCAATATTTTAATCAACATAGATGGCAGTTTTATAACAGAACAAAAACCGAAGCGAAAGTTGATAGCGTTGACTTTAGAACTTGGGATTTGCAAACCCTTTTTAATGAGATTCATTTGCATTACCAAAAATCTTTGAAAAACGGATTGATGCTTCAGTTAGAGTCATTAAGCAATTACAATGTGCTTTTAAACGAACAAAAAGGTTCTAAAATTTACAGACCGACTTTGTTTGATTTTTTAAGTCATAACGCCTTACAGTTTTATAAAACCAACGAAACACATATTACAAAACCTGCATATAAATTTGAAATTAATAATCCTGATTTGTTAGGTGATGCAAAAACATTTTCAAACTTAAAATTAGCATCAAAAGATTCAACCTCGTTACAATTACACGCATTAAAAATTTATCAAGCATTAACGCAATTTCATTTAAAAGATAAGTCGCCTTTAGCATTAGCCAATGTAAATATAAATCGTTTAAAATTTGTAAATCAGCATGCAACTTTTAATGATAAGCAAAACATTTTATTAGATGCTTTAAAATCAGAAAGCGAGCGGTTAAAAACACACGAAGTTTCAGGTTTATATGATTATGAAATTGCATCAATTTACAACCAACAAAGTTTAGAATATCAACCAAAAGACAAAGAGGAAAATCGCTGGAAAGCAAAAAAAGCTATCGCCATTTGTAATAATGTAATTGCTAATTTTCCAAAAAGTGAAGGCGCAGAAATGTGTGCAACTATAAAGCAATTAATAGAGCAACCTACCCTTCAAATAACTACTGAAAATTTCTTGCCTATTCTTCAAAATGCACGATTATTAATTCGTTATAAAAACTTAAATCAACTTCAGTTTAAAGTTTATAAACTAACTCGAAATCAATTAGAAAAATTCAATAAAACCTATAGAAAAGAAGAGCAGTTAGCTTTTATTAAAACCTTAAAAACTACAACCAATTGGAATAATGCGTTACGTAACGAAAAGGATTACCAAACACATACTACCGAGATTTTACTACCAAAACTTAACAATGGTAGTTATTTAATTTTTGCTTCGCCAGAAAATGACGAAAACACGTTTGCATTTAGCACAATACAAATCACCGATTTAGCTTTAGTAGAAACGGATAAAAATGATTACAAAATCTTCCAAATTATTAATAGAAATAATGGTAACCCTATTAGTGATGCAAAAGTTGAGTTGAGTTTTTATCAAAATAATTCCCGAAGTGCACAAACTGAAAATTACACCACAGATTTACATGGAAAGATAAAAATTAAGAAGTCTAAAAAACGCTATAGAAATGTAAATTTAAAAGTTAAACACAGTAATGATGTTGCCTATTTTGGAGATTATTATATTTATCAAAATTATAGAAATCAGAAAGAAAAAGTAAATTATAAATCTTTTTTATTTACAGATAGAAGTATTTACAGACCTGGGCAAATCATTTATTTTAAAGCCATCGCCATGAAAACTGAAGATAATAAATCTGAAGTTTTAGAAAACGAAAATGTATATGCTATTCTATATAATGTAAATGGCGAAGAGTTAAAAGTATTAAACTTAAAAACTAATGAATTTGGTTCGGTTTCTGGTGAATTTATTTTACCAAACAATGGTTTAAATGGGCAATATCGCATAGAGTTTGGAGCAGGGTCTCGTAAAAACATGGAAAGCAACAGCTACTTTTCAGTTGAAGAATACAAACGCCCAAAGTTTGAAACCAAATTCAATCCAGTAACCGAAACTTATAAAGTTAACGATTCTGTAACAATAAAAGGAAATGCTTTAGCTTATACAGGCAGTAATATTACTGATGCCAAAGTCGTGTATCGTGTACACCGAAAAGTAGAATACCCGCATTGGTATTTTTCGTACCGCCCATGGTTTAACAGCGAACCACAAGAAATTACCCATGGCGAAAGTATAACAAATGATAAAGGTGAATTTGAAATTACTTTTAAAGCACAACCAGACCAGAGCGTTGATAAAAGCAGTCTGCCCATTTTTAAATATGAAGTAACTGCCGATGTTACCGATTTGAATGGCGAAACACGAAGTGCAACCACCGTTGTAAATGTCGGTTATCATGCATTAACAGCAAACATGTCTATTGCTAACCTTTTAGATAAAACTAAAAAAACGCATGCTATTGAGATTGATACCAAAAACTTAAATGGTGAGTTTGTGCCAGCAAAAGGAACGGTTAAAATTTACAAATTATTAGCACCAAATTCGGTTTTAAGACAAAGACCTTGGGCTGCACCAGATTATCAAGATTTTACAAAAGAAGCTTTTAAAAATTTATTTCCACACGATGCCTATAATAATGAGCAAAACTCAAATAATTGGAAAAAAGGCAAGCTAGTTTTTATAGCGTCTTTTAATACCGAAAATTCAAAAAAACTCAATCTTGGCAAGACTAAAAAATGGCAATCTGGTCAATATATCATCACTTTAGAAAGTAAAGATAAGTTTGGACAAATTGTAAAAGATGAAATTAAAACCACGCTTTATAGTGATAAAGATGAAACCTTAGCAGATCATCAATTGTTTAGTATTACAAATGATAAACCTAAATATAGTGCTGGAGATACAGCTATTGTAACTTTGGCTTCAGCAGCGAATAATTTAAACATTACCGTTTCTATTGAAAAGAGTAATAAAGTTATAAAAACACAAATTATTCAACTAAATAACAACAAGAAAACCATCAGCATTCCTATAACAAGTGAAGATGTTGGAGGCTTTTCTGTTACTTATAGTTTTGCTGCTTTTAATAGTTTTCAATCGGGTAGTTTAAATATTATTGTGCCTTACCCTAAAACCGATTTAGATATCGAAACCACAACCTTTAGAGATAAATTGCAACCAGGAACTGATGAAACTTGGAGCTTTAAAATTAAAGGTCCAAAGGGCGATAAAGTAAGTGCAGAATTATTAGCGAGCATGTACGATGCCAGTTTAGACCAATTTAAATCGCACACTTGGAATTTTAACCCTATAAATAATCCAACGTATTATTCGTATAATAATAGCAATGCACGACAAAGTTTTGGCACGCGAAATTTTAGAGTTTATAATGATAGATCACGTAAATATTATCAACATCAAAATTATGACCAATGGAATTGGTTTGGGTTTAGTTTTGGGAACAGGAATAGGTATTTAATGAAATCTTTAAGTGGAAAAGTTTCTGGAATCCAAATAGTTGAAGACCAAATAGAGGTTGAAGAAAGTTTGATACTTAATTCTAAAGCTGACTTAGATGAAGTTGTTGTAGTTGGATATGGTACTCAAGAAAAAAAAGAATCAATTACGGGTGCGTCAATGGAAGAATTGAATAAAGATGAAGAAGAAAAACCAAACTTCAACAACATAAAAATTCGTAAAAACCTCAACGAAACTGCCTTTTTCTTTCCGCATTTAAAAACAGATGAGGATGGCAACGTAAGTTTCAGTTTTACAACACCAGAAGCTTTAACCCAATGGAAGTTGCAATTATTGGCACATACCAAAACTTTAGAAAGTGCAACCAAAACATTAACAGCGGTTACTCAAAAAGAATTGATGGTAATACCAAACGCACCTCGATTTTTACGTGAAGGCGATAACATAACTATTAGCACAAAAATTGCAAACTTAACAGATAAATCACTTTCGGGGCAAGCCGTTTTAATATTAACCGATGCTATTTCAGGAAAAGATATTACCGCAAACTTGCTCAGTTCTTCCCCTTCAGAGAAGCTAGATGGGGCTTCTTCTTTTTCTGTTAAGGCGAAAGGCAACACGCAAGTTTCATGGAGTTTATCTATTCCAGATAATGTGCAGGCTGTTCAATATAAAGTGATTGCCAAATCTGGATATTTTAGCGATGGCGAACAAAATGCAATGCCCGTTTTATCAAATAGAATGTTGGTTACCGAAACACTTCCTATGTGGATTAGAAGTAACCAAACTAAAACATTCACTTTGGATAAGTTGAAAAAGGTGTCTTCAAGTAGCCTTAAACACCATAAGTTGACTTTGGAAATGACTTCCAACCCAGCATGGTATGCAGTACAGGCTCTACCCTATTTAATGGAATATCCTTATGAGTGTAACGAGCAAACATTTTCACGCTATTATGCAAACGCATTAGCGAGTCATATTGCTAATTCTAATCCGAGAATTCAAGATGTTTTCAACCAGTGGCGAAATACCGATGCATTGCTTTCTAACTTAGAAAAAAACGCCGAATTAAAATCAATCTTAATTCAAGAAACACCATGGTTACGTGATGCACAAAGTGAAACGGAACAGAAAAAACGTATTGCTTTATTATTCGATTTGAATAAAATGAATACCGAGTTGCAGTCTGCAAAACGTAAACTGGAGCAAAATCAAATGAACTCTGGTGGATGGTCGTGGTTTAAAGGCGGACGCGAAAACCGTTATATCACACAACACATTATTACTGGTTTTGGACATCTTAAAAAATTGAATGTCACTCAGAGCGACAGCGAAGAATACATGATAAAGAAAGCCATCAATTATTTAGATGCCGAATTTGTAAAAGCATATAATGATATTAGAAAATACGACTCAAAAGTTGACTTAGAGAAAGATCATTTAAGCCACATCCAGTTGCATTACTTATACATGAGAAGCTTTTATCCTGAGATTGCAACCTCTAAAGAAGTTGAAGAAATCACTAAATATTATCAAACACAAATTCAAAAATACTGGCTAAAGCGTTCGTTATATGCTAAAGGATTAATGGCTTTGGTTGTTGATAGAATGGGTGATAAAAAGGCCTCAGCAAAAATTTTAAAATCGTTAAAAGAAAACAGTATTACTAGTGATGAATTAGGTATGTATTGGAAATCAAACACCAACTCTTGGTATTGGTATCAAGCACCAATTGAAACACAAGCCTTATTAATTGAAGCTTTCACCGAAATTGAAAACGACACCAAAACTATTGATAACCTTAAAATCTGGCTACTTAAAAACAAGCAAACAAATCGTTGGAAAACAACCAAAGCAACTACCGAAGCTGTTTATGCTTTACTATTACAAGGAAGTGATTGGTTGAGTGTAACCGATATGATTGATGTGGTTATAGGTGGACAAAAAATAGAGCCTTCAAAATTAGAAGACGTAAATATTGAAGCAGGAACAGGTTATTTTAAAACCTCATGGCATTCTGCCAAAATTAAACCAGAAATGGCAGATGTACAGATTACCAAAAAAGGAGATGGTATTGCTTGGGGAAGTTTGTACTGGCAATATTTTGAAGATTTAGATAAGATTACATCAGCTAAAACACCGCTTAAATTAAGTAAAAAGCTATTCATTAAAAAGAACACAGATACAGGTGAAGAAATTTTTGAAATCACACCAGAAACCAAAGTTCAGATAGGTGATTTAGTTCGGGTTCGTATTGAATTGCGAAGCGATAGAGCTATGGAATTTGTACACATGAAAGATATGCGAGCATCTGGTTTAGAACCTGTAAACATATTGTCGCAATACAAATGGCAAGATGGTTTAGGATATTATGAAAGCACTAAAGATGCAAGTACAAACTTCTTTTTTGATTATTTACCAAAAGGTGTTTACGTATTTGAATACGATTTACGTGTAAACAATGCGGGAAATATGAGTAATGGTATCACAACTATACAGAGTATGTATGCACCAGAGTTTAGTAGCCATAGTGAGGGTGTTAAAATTTTAGTTGATTAAACTTAACGTCACTGTGTTACTCATAATAATATGCTACTAAAAACTTAATTGCTCCTTAAAAATATAGGATTGTCTTCTGGAGATTTCAATTTCTTCTCCAGAATTCATTTCTATTTTCAATTTACCATTAAACCAAGACACCACTTTTTTTACGTGATTAATATTTATTATTTGTTGCCTATTTGCTCTAAAAAACACATCATTGGGTAACTTCTCCTCAATTTGCGCTAGTGATTTATAAATAAGTGGTTTATTGCTTTCAAAAAAAACTCTGGTGTAATTTCCAACAATTTCAAACAAAGAAATGTCGTGAATTTTCACCAGCCAACATTTTTCACCATCTTTAATAAAGATTTGTTTATCTATACTTAAAGTGTCCTCATTTTTAGATTCTAATGGCTCATTATTATTAAATCTTTCAAAGACTTTTTCAATACTTTTCGAAAACCTTTTTTGGTTTATTGGTTTCAACAAATAATCAAAAGCATTATATTCAAAAGACTTAATCGCATACTCATCAAAAGCCGTTGTAAAAATAGTAGTAGGTACCTCATCTAACATTTCTAATAACTCAAATCCATCTTTTTCAGGCATATTAATATCTAAAAACAATAAATCTGGTTTTGTATTATTAATCAGCTTAAAGCCTTCATCAACATTTTCAGCTTCACCTAAAAGTTCAATTTCTTTATGTGTTTTTATTAGCTCTTTTAATTCATTACGAGCTAAACGCGAATCTTCAACAATAACAGCTTTTAATGTTATCATACCAGTGGGATTTTAATAGTAGCAACAACTTGGTTTTCTACTTCATTTAAATTAAATGTGGCTTTTTCTCCGTAAAGTAATTCCAGTCGCTTTTTAATGTTTTGCAAACCTAATTGTGTGGTGTTTTTACTGCTTTGTAATGTTCCAGAATTTATTACTTCAATTTGTAATAAATCATTTTTAACCTTGGTAGATAAAATTACTTTCCCTCCTAGTTTCAAATTAGAAATCCCATGTTTAATAGCATTTTCAACAAGCATCTGAATAATCATTGGAGGAATTTGTTTATTTAATGATGTTTCATCTATATATGTTTCAAATTGCAAACGATTTTCAAATTGAATTTTAGAAATTTCAATATAGTTTTCAACCATTTCCAATTCATCTTCTAAGGCTATGGAATTAACGTTGCTTTTGGTTAACGAATAGCGTAGGGTTTCAGATAAATTAGTAAGCATGTTTCTTGCCCTATCTACATCTTCAAGCATTAAACCGCGAATATTGTTTAAACTGTTAAACATAAAATGCGGATTAATCTGTCCTTTTAAGGTGTTTAATTGCGATTCTTTTAAGTTGGCTTGTAATTCGGCATTCTTAATTTTTTCAGCCTTTACTTCCCTGTACAAATTCATAAAAGACCAGATTAAATACCAAACTATCCAAACAAACCAATTGTAAATATTGGTTGGTACTTTGCCATATTCAGTGGCTTCTTTACCTTGAATAGATATATAAACAACGTCTATCACTGACCACAAAATTAAATTAAAAAAAATGGAAGCAACAACCAAAAGCCCTAAAAACTTTAATATTTTTAAGGCTAAAGTCTCATCTTTTTTAACAAACTTGTCTATACAAAATTGAATACCTGCTGTTAAAAGAACTACTAATGTAAACCAAATTAATCCTTCTAAGATAATATACGAAAGCTCTAATCTTCCTGTTTTTACAGAAGATTGATATTTCATGATGTAAGAAGGAAGCAGTGTAATAATCCAAACTAAATAATTTGGCAATGCCTTTTTAGAAAATAAATATTTCATTCTTATTTTAATATGGAATAAATTATCAAACTTACAATTTAATATTAAAAATTATTTGTCTTAATTTAAATTTTACCATGATGATTACTTTTTTAACCTAAGGCTACTTGAATGATTAATTCTACTAAGGCTTTTACTAAATTGATCATATTACTGTTCGTTTTTTAATTGATGATGTAAATATATGCTTGAAGTTATACTTAAAAACTTGAAATATGATGAGTGGTTATTTGACTATGATAAGCGGAAAATAAAAACTTACAATCGTTAGATTATCCATTTCTGTTCAACAGGATTATACAAATGACTTATTTTTAATTTATTATCTTTAAATACTAACTAATAAATACATTATTATGAATTCAAAAGTTTTTATGGTCATAAGAATACTTCTTGGAGTTTTTGTTTTGTTTTTTGGTCTCAACAAATTAGTTCCAGGGGGTTTAATTGATTAGATCCTGGAGGTATTGCAGGAGCAGTTGTATTATTGATTTTAAACATTATAGTTATTATGACTATATAGACAAATATACAAGTTTGCTCAGTTAATATAATTCATAAAAAAAGAGGCTTTAAAGCCTCTTTTTGTTTAAGTTATTTAATTAGTAAATTTACATAATAAAAATACCTTTCATATTTCATAAATAAAGTCATGATGATTTACCCCAAAATCATAAACCGCTTAATTATTGTTTTAATACTTTTTTGTATTACTGCTTGTGCCTCAAGAAAAAATCTTTCACAAGAAAATAAAATTCTTGAATCTAATCCACAACTACTTTTTTTAAATTATACGATTTCTATAAATAATGCGGGTAAAAAAAAGATTCACTTTATTAATAAAAAAATTGCTGATGGCAAATTAAAAAGCAATAGTAGTAAGTATATAAAAACTGGAAATATTAACGATTTAAAATGTATACAACTTGATGAAAAATCAAAAGAAATTGAAAGTATTTTAATAAAAAACCCATTAGTTAAAACCGTTGAATTTGTTAACGATTCTCTTATATTTGAAAAAAAAGTTTTAAACTTGAATAGCGCACCACTTTCTTTAAGAATTCAATTAAACAGCAAAACTAAGTCTATAGTAATAAGCGAAATAGTTGATACACTACAAAATAGCAAACCACTTATTACCACAAGAATTTATTAATATGCGATATAAATTACTCATATTATTTTTAGTTTTAAATTATCACTTTGGTCAATGCCAAATTTTTGATAAAGAGACCATAAAAAATTCTGGTGATAATGATAAACGAATAAACTTGGTTATTTTGAGTGATGGCTACCAAACTAGCGAGTTAAACGACTTTAAAACTGATGCTATAAGTTTTGTAAATGATATGTTTAGTCAATCTCCTTTTTCTGAATATACTGACTATTTTAATGTGCATATTGTGAAAGTGCCATCTACCGAAAGTGGAGCAGACCACCCTGGGACTAGTATTAACCCATTTGAGTCACCAAGTAGTCCTATTACCCCAATACATTCCGTAAACACTTACTTTAATTCAACATTTGATTCCTATGGGTATCACAGGCTACTTTACTATGAAATAGATGGCAATAGTGCCAACGGCACGCATGCAAAAATAACCTCAGTTTTAGCAGATAATTTCCCAACATACGATCAAACATTAATTCTTGTAAACTCTGATGTTTACGGTGGTAGTGGAGGTGAATTTCCTATGGCTTCGCAAGGTGTTGAAAACGGAATTAGCGCTACTGAGGTTGCCATCCATGAATTAGGACATTCTTTTGCTAATTTAAAAGATGAATATTTTCCTCTTGATGAAATTTACTTTGAAGAAGGCATTAATATGACTCAAGTATCAAGCCCTAGTTTAATCAAGTGGAAAAATTGGCTAGGCGAAAATCAAACAGGTATTTATCAATATAATACTTCTGGGTTTGCTGCTAATTGGTACAGACCGCATCAAAGCTGTAAAATGCGTTATTTAGGGTACCCGTTTTGCTCCGTTTGCAAAGAAGGAATTATTGAAAAAATTCATAGCTTAATATCCCCTATTGATTCTTATTTACCAGTTTCAAATACAATTAACACCTCAACATATCCTATCAATTTTCAATTAAATTTAATAAAACCTATCCCAAATACTTTAAAAAGCACTTGGACTTTAAACGCTACAAATTTTAAAAATGATGTGGATGCTCTTTCTATTATCGAAACCGATTTGAATGCTGGAACTAACGATTTAACCGTTGTGGTACACGATGATTCGCACATGCTAAAAATCGACAACCACGAAACCACCCATGTTTATACTGTAACTTGGACCATTACAAAATCTGCCTTAGGTATTGATGATATTACTAGCGAGGAAAACAATTTTAATATATCCTTATTCCCTAACCCTACTAACAATATTTTAAACTTAAAAGTTGAAAGTAAAAATACCGTAAACTTAAAAGTTGATATTATTAGTTTAGACGGAAAAAAGATAAAATCAACAAAAATCTCTAATTACGAAAACAATGAAGTTGATATTAGCCATTTAAGCCAAGGTCTTTATTTGGCAAATTTCTATTCAAATCATATACTTATTACAAGTAAACGGTTTGTAAAAAACTAGAGTTATTGTTTTGGTGGATAATTTACTAATACTTTATCTATAATGGCATTTAAACGTGCTTCTCTATTTTCTGGCGATGCGTTAGGAGTATAACTAGATTCGCTAACGGCTTGCCAAAAAAGTCCTTTACCATTTTCATCAACAAAATCGATAGTAATTTGACGATTAACACCAGCTTGCCCAACAGGAATTCCAATAGATACACCACCACCAACATTTCGTCCGCCGCCACCTAAACCAACACCAACGGTATTACGTTGTGCTGATTGAAATTCGCTACTCTTAATATCGATGAAAAAGTCTGGTTTTTCCGCTAAACTAAATCCTTTAGCTTTCATTTTTGTATCTAAAGCATCCAGAAAACGTTTAGTATCTAAATCGCTTAAACCAGTTTTCATGTCTGCATAATAATTATAGGTTTTGTATTTAGAAAAGTCTGTGCTCTTATCAAAATCATAATTAACACGAATAGGTGCGCAGGAAACAATTAGCAACGTTAAAACGAGGATTTTAAAAAATTTCATAATAATAATTTTTATTAAAAATAATCAAAAATTATTCCACACAGTCTAACTTAAAAGAGTTTAACATTACAACTTACTAAAAAGCAATATGTTTTTATTTTTCTTCTTTAGAATCAATAGACTTTGTTAAAGCTGAAGAAATAATACCTGTTGGTATGGCAACAATACCCAATCCAATCATAAGAATAAAAAAAGTAAATACCTTTCCTCCTACTGTAATGGGGTAAACATCACCATAACCAACTGTTGTAAGCGTAATAATAGCCCACCATAAGCTATCAAATATAGATGTAAAATGTTCGGGTTGTGCTTCGTTTTCAAAATAGTAAATCCCTACGGCAGAAAAATATATTAAAATGAGTGTGATAAATATGAATAGAAAAATTTCTTCTTTAGCTGATTTTATTGCCCTTGTAAAATGATTCATGGCTCGGTTATAACGCACCAATTTTAAAATTCTAAATAAGCGCAAAAAACGTAATGCTCTTAATGAACGTAAATCGACACCAAAAGACAAATAAAATGGTAAAATAGCGAGTAAATCTATAACACCAAAAAAACTAAACACAAACTTAGGTTTACTATCTGCTACATAAATTCTTAATAGGTATTCTAAAGTGAATACAATAACACTAAACCATTCGATGGATTGAAGAATAGTTCTTGTTTGAGGCTTTAAGTTGGGAATAGTTTCAATGGAAAAAGTGATAACCGATAAAAGAATAAGTGCTTGAATAAAAAAAGCAAAATATCTACTTAGTTTATTATCATTAATCTCTACGATACTTTTAATGTGTTTCTTCACCTAAAAATCTTTCGCCTAATTTCAGAAAAACAAATCAATTTAAAAAATTTGAAGCTTATTCAAAAATTAATCGTTCAACATTTTCCAAAGCATATCTTTAAGCTGTGTAATACCCTGTTGTGCCACAGACGATATAAACAAATACGGAATTGGAAGCTCGTTATCTAACTCTGTTTTAAGTTCTGCTTTTAATTCAGCATCAAGCATATCACTTTTAGATATTGCTATAATACGCTCTTTATCCAGCATTTCTGGGTTGTATCTGCGTAACTCATCCAAAAGAATGTCGTATTGTTTTTTAATATCATCAGCATCAGCTGGAATTAAAAATAATAAAATCGAGTTACGTTCTATATGCCGCAAAAAGTAATGCCCAAGTCCCTTTCCTTCGGCAGCACCTTCAATGATTCCAGGAATATCTGCCATTACGAAAGTTTGAAAATCGCGATACTCCACAATACCCAAGTTGGGTTTTAAAGTCGTAAACTCGTAATCAGCAATTTTAGGTTTTGCTGAGGTAACAACTGATAACAACGTTGATTTTCCTGCATTTGGGAAACCTACTAAACCAACATCGGCAAGTATTTTTAACTCTAAAGTAATATGTTTTTCTTCTAACGGAAGTCCTGGTTGTGCATACCGAGGCGTTTGATTTGTTGACGATTTAAAATGCCAATTTCCTAATCCGCCTTTTCCGCCTTCTGCAATAATTTTTTCTTCGCCTTGTTCGGTGATTTCAAAAATAATTTCGTTTGTTTCGGTATCTCTTACTACGGTTCCTAAGGGTACATCAACATACATATCTTCACCATCGGCACCAGAACTTCGACTTTTACTTCCGTGTTCACCATGACCTGCCCTAATATGTTTTTTAAATTTTAAAGGTAAAAGTGTCCAAAGGTTAGAATTTCCTCTAAGAATAACATGACCGCCTCGACCACCATCTCCACCATCTGGACCACCTTTAGTTATGTATTTCTCGCGATGCAAATGCGCAGAGCCTTTGCCTCCGTTTCCAGAAGACACATACATTTTTACGTAGTCAACAAAATTTCCTTCGGTCATTCTAATGTTTATTTGTTAATTGGTGGATTCGTTTATTCGATTCTAAATCATTAAGCTTTAATCTTTCAAATTAACAGATAAACGAATAAATGTCTCTATAATTTATCTATAACAGCACTCAATCTTACCGTAATATCTTCAATACTACCAACACCATCTACTCCAAAATATTTATTTTGTGCCGAGTAGTAATCTTTTAATATAGCCGTTTTATTGTAGTATTCTGTAATTCTATTCCTAATAATAGATTCATCTGCATCATCTGCTCTACCGCTTGTTTTTCCTCTTTCAAGTAAACGTTGTACTAAAACCTCATCATCAACTTCTAAAGCAATCATTGCATTTATTTGCGAATCTTTGCTATCCATTAATTTATCTAAAGCTTCGGCTTGTGCATCAGTTCTTGGAAACCCATCAAATATAAACCCATTAGCGTCAGCATTTTTTTCAACCTCAGCTTCCAACATATCAATAGTAACTTGGTCGGGAACTAGTTCGCCTTTATCCATGTAAGATTTAGCCAACATCCCTAAAGCAGTTTCATTTTTAATGTTAAATCTAAAAACATCGCCTGTAGAAATATGTACCAAATTATATTTCTCTTTTAAAAATTCTGCTTGCGTTCCTTTTCCTGCTCCTGGAGGGCCAAATAGTACTAAATTTGTCATGTGTTGTGTTTCTTTTATTTGATATACTTCAGGTATGTCTCTTCCCAATCCATCATAGTCAAGTCCGTAGCCCACTATAAATTTATTAGGTATTTCTATACCAACATAATGTAGTTTATAATCTTTTTTATAGGCCTCAGGTTTATAGAATAATGTAGCAATTTTAAGTGCTTTTACATTTTCGTTTTTAAAAATACGGTGTACTTCGGCTAAGGTATTTCCTGTATCTATAATATCTTCTAAAATAACAACAGTTCGTCCAGACAGATCTTGTGTTAAACCTATTAAACGCTGAATATCTTCAGTCGATTTAACACCCTCGTACGATGCTAATTTTATAAACGTAACCTCGCAGGGTTTTGGGTATTTTTTTACAAAATCGCTTACTACCATAAACGAACCATTTAAAATCCCCACAAATACTGGAATTTCATCTCCAATATCGTTCGAAATTTCATTAACTAAACGTGCAATAGCATTGTCTATTTCTTTAGCAGAAATAAATGGTTTAAAATATTTATCGTGTAGTTTTATCACGGTTATTTTATTTTGAAAGGTGCAAAGATAATCAATAGATTACCGATTACCGATTTTTTGATTTAGGAATT
>NZ_CAXIBN010000071.1:0-15745 GCF_964021735.1 uncultured Wocania sp.
AAATTTCACTTATCATTCTCCAACATCCTCAAATACATATTCTCTACTTTAGTCCGTGCCCAAGGTGTACGTCTTAAAAATTTTAAGCTAGATTTAACCGAAGGGTTATCTGTAAAACATTTAATTTTAATGATATACCCCATATATTCCCAACCGTAATACGCAACCAAATCATTTACAATTTGCTCTAATTTTATACCGTGTAATGGATTGTTGGGTTGCGTTTCCATTTATAAATCTGAAACTAATTTTTTGATTTTTACAGCTTTTTCAAAATGGTCTAACTTTTCGGTTAAAATCCACCATGTAGCAGCCTCCATTAGTAATTCTGGGTCATCATTTTTATTAGCAAAAAAAGCATAAAATGATAAACCAACATTTGTTCCTTTTTGTTCTATTTTACGATTGCAAACTTCAATAATTTTTTCTTTTAAAGAATTCCTCATAAAAATTAGCGTCTATTATTATTGGAGTTTCTATCGTTACTTCGCTTTGGTCGTCTAGAATTATTACTCTTTTGTCCGCTAGAATTTGAGTTTCTTGAATTTGAATTATTTCTAGATCTATTCCCTCCTTGACGCTGCTGTTTTTTTTCAGGTTTTGTAGACGCATTTGGGTCTGGCTCAAAACCTTCCATAATTTCCACAGGAAGTTTTATATCTATAAGTTTTTCAATGTCTCGTAAGTAAGTCGTTTCATCTGCACTAACTAAAGAAATAGCTTCTCCACTAGCACCTGCTCTACCTGTTCTACCAATTCTATGTACATAATCTTCAGAGATATTTGGCAATTCAAAATTTACCACATGGGGTAATAACGGAATATCTAAACCACGAGCTGCAATATCGGTTGCTACCAAAACGCGAACGCTTCCACTTTTAAAACCTGCTAATGCTTTCGTTCTTGCGCCTTGACTTTTGTTTCCGTGAATTGCTGCAGCCGTAATTCCTGCACTAACCATCTTTTTACAAAGATTATTTGCACCATGTTTTGTTCTAGTAAATACTAAAACTTGTTTCCAATTGCCATCAGAAATTAATTTAATAATCAATCCTGCTTTTAAACCTTTGGCTACTCGATATATTTTCTGACTAATAGCATCAACTGTAGTATTTTCTGGAGTGGCTTCAACCTGTATAGGCTGATTTAAAATCCCATGCGCTAGTTTTCTAATATCTTTTGAAAACGTTGCCGAAAACATTAAATTTTGACGTTTTTCTGGCATCATTTTCATAATACGCTCAATGTCTCGTAAAAAACCCATATCTAACATTCTATCAGCTTCATCTAAAACCAAAATCTCTATGCGTTTTAAAGATAGTAACCCTTGATTTTGTAAATCTAATAAACGCCCAGGAGTCGCTACTAAAATATCTACACCTTGTCGAATGGTTGCCGCCTGTGGCTTTTGGTTTACGCCTCCAAAAATAACGGCACTTCTTAAATTTAAAAACTCGCTGTACTCTTTAACATTAGCATAAACTTGAGCTGCTAATTCACGCGTTGGTGTTAAAATTAAAGCGCGAATGGGTCTGAATTTCTCTTTTGGATTTTCAGAAAGTATATGCAAAAGTGGTAACGTGAAACCTGCTGTTTTCCCTGTTCCTGTTTGTGCCGAGGCTAAAACATCTCTCCCTTCTAAAATAGGTGGGATGGCTTTTTCTTGAATTGGACTTGGGGTTGTGTATCCTTTTTTGCTAATAGCTTTTAGCAAGGCTTCGGATAAGCCTAAAGAGTTAAATGACATATATTATGTTTGATAAGTCCGTTTTGGACTATTGAGATGACAATCTATAAATTACATACCACCTCTTTTTTTATTAAGCGGCAAAGGTACAGCTTATTTTCTGTTTGCTCATAAATACTTTTGGTTGTTATAGAAAATTGGTAACTTCGTTTGTTCTAATCTATAGAAGAAATTTAAAATACAGGTATGAATAGACCTTTTCTTATAACACTCTCGTTAATTTTGTTTTTTTTATCCTGTAAAACAGATAGCAAGCACGATGCTAGTGTTAGCCATACAACAAAAATTGCTTTTGGCTCGTGTGGTCGTCAAACAGACGAGTTAACCATCTTTAATAACATCGTTAATCATAATCCTGATTTATTTATTTTTTTAGGCGATAATATTTATGGTGATACAAAAAATATGGATACACTTAAGTATAAATATAATTTATTAGGTACAAAACCAACTTATAAAAATTTAAAGAAAAACACACCTATTCTTGCCACTTGGGACGACCATGATTTTGGTTGGAATGATGCTGGAAAAGAATATCCTTTTAAAGAAGAATCAAAAGACCTTTTTTTAGATTTTTTTGAAGAACCTGATTCCTCTTCTAGAAGACAACATAAAGGCATTTATCATTCTTACAGCTATGATTATGGTGAAAACAAGCTGCAAATTATTTTATTGGACGGGCGAACATTTCGTGATAGTTTATTGCCCTATAATGGTGAAAAAGATAATGAAAGAAGATTCGGTTTTTATGGTAAAGACTATGCACCACATACGTCTAATGATGCTACTTTATTAGGAAAAGAGCAATGGATTTGGTTAGAAAAAGAATTACAAAAACCAGCAGATATACGAATAATAGGAACAGGAACACAATTTGGAATTGAATGGAATGGCTATGAAGCTTGGGCTAATTTTCCGCATGAACAAGAGCGTATGTTAAGTTTGATTAAGTTAACAAAAGCCAATGGTGTTTTATTTATTTCTGGTGATGTGCATTACTCTGAAATTTCAAAATTAGAAACAGACTTTTATCCTATATACGACTTTACATCAAGCGGGCTCTCTTCTACGTGGCACTTTGCAACACCAAATAACAATAGAATAGAAGGTCCAATAATGGATAATCATTTTGGGTTAATCACAATTAATTGGAATAAAGACGATACAGATTTAAAAATGGAAACTTGGGATATTAACGATAATCAAAGAGTAGAATATACTGTAAAACTTAAAGACATAACCGCATTTTAGCAAAACACACTAAAGAAACTCCCGATACTGCATCACTCTAAAATCGAACGTATTAAACTTAGGATTTTTAGCCTTTAATTGTTTGTAAAGTGGTAATCTACTTATAGAAATATTTGCTGCACCCGAACCTGAAGTTAATGACACGGTTTTTATGGTTCTTTTTGATTGAAGAGATTCCCTCGCTTCGCTCGGAATAACGAATTGATGAATTCGAGGTACTTCATTATTCACTAATTGCAACTTAATATTATAATTTTTTATATGCCTTCTGAAGAAATACTCAGGTCCATTTTTACTATTTCCGCCAGTAAATAACAACGTATCAATTTTTGGATATTCTTTTAAATAGCTGATAATATTACGTAGTTTAATATTTTTCATACCTAAATCAGAGGCATCAACCTTTTCACGTTCTGCACTTTCAACAATATCGCAAACCCCAATTTTATGTTGTATTAAGAATTGTTTACGTTCTTTAATAGCTTCATTCGAATTATCGTATCGCAACTTTAAATTATGAATTTTATCAATAAATAACCACAGTGAATTGTAATAACTTCCGTAACAAAAATCGACGTCTTTTTCTAAAAGTTCTCCTGTCGAAAATCGAGGTGGTGGCAATGTACCCACTATTAATTTAGTGGTGTCTTTTTTAATGAATGGTTTGTATGGGTGTTTGTGTTTAAACATATTGTCATTCCTACAAAGGCAGGAATCTTATTAATTGAAACTATTATAAAAAATGGATTCCTGACTACCCAGGAATGACACACAAATAATTTGTTCAAAACTATAAAATTTTGTATTTTCAAAATTAAGTTTAATAAAATGAGTTTCCCACTTTCGTGGGAATAAAATTATGGGAAAAGGCGATAAAAAAACAAAACGGGGTAAAATAAACAGAGGTACTTTTGGTGCTAGACGACCAAGAATTAAAAAGAAACCATCAATTGAAACCAAAATTAACGTTGGCAATAAAGCACAGCCTAAATAAAAATTAACTATTATTCATAGTAGTTAACAGCTTTTCAACGTCTTGTATGGTTGCTTTAAATAATCTTTTATTGGGTTTAGTCATGTGTTGAGATTCTGTTTGTATTTCTTCTAAAATATCTTTGGCTTCTGCTTCTTTTTGTCTGCTTATTAAAAATTTAGCCAATACTAAGCGTTCGTTATAAAATGAATAGCGAATATCGATGGCTCTTAAATTGGTTTCAGCAGCTTCAAATTCTCCAAGTTTTTCTAAAGCTAAACCGTATAAAAATTGTGATTTCGATTTTTTAAACTCAGAGTGTTCTTTTATTTTTTCGGCATATAAAACAACATTTTTATAATTTTCAATATTAAAATAAGCTTTAATTAATTGTATAATTACATAAAAATCATTTTGCATATTTCCTTCTAAAGCTTCTAAATAATGAGGAATAGCACTATTATAATCTTTAATCTCTAAATAAGCATCGGCTAAATTAACTCGGTTTTGATAGGATTCTGAAAACTGAAGCTGTTTTTCTAAATCATTTATCTTTTTAGTTGGATTTATAATATGTGTAATTTCGCTAGTAATTTTTTCTGCATCTCGTTTATTATAAACTTGAGTTATTAAGTATATGATACAACCAATAAGTGACAAAAATATAATTACAAAAATCCAATAATAAGGTCTTCTGTTTTTATATAGATGGTAAACACAAAATACTTGAAGCGCAATTATTAAATAGTAAACCATCAAATTATCGGATAAAAACAAGTTCGGTTTCTGTACTCATAGGTTCGCTAAAATTATAGCCTTCGTAATTAAATGCTTTTAAATCATCTATAGTTTTTGCATTGGTATCTATAACATAACGTGCCATAAAACCGCGTGCTTGTTTAGCAAACGTCATAATCATTTTATACTCGCCATTTTTAAAATCTTTAAAATTAGCCGTAATTACTGGCACTTTTAAGGCTTTAGTATCGATGGCTTTAAAATACTCGTTGCTTGCTAAATTTAAAAACAACTCATCGTCTTGCAATTCTTCATTTAATGCCTCAGTAATGGTTTTTCGCCAAAACTCATACAAGTTTTTATTTTTGCCTACAGGAAATTTTGTACCCATTTCTAAACGATACGGTTGTATTAAATCGGTTGGTTTTAACAAGCCGTACAACCCCGAAATAATACGCACGGTATTTTGAAGCGTTTCTATTTTTTCTTTTGGAATATTATAAGCATCCAAACCTCTATACACATCGCCACTAAAAGCATAAATAGCTTGTCTCGCATTATTTTTTGTAAAAGGGAGTTGCCAATTTTGATTGCGCTCGTAATTTAATTGCCCTAAATTATCTGAAATTTTCATAAGCTTAGATAAGCTTTTTGCTGATTTTTTTTTGAGCAATTTATTTAAACGCTCAGCTTGTTTTAAAAAACAAGCTTCGGTAACATAATGTATTGGTATTTGGGTTTCAAAATCTAGAGATTTTGCTGGTGATAAAACAAGTTTCATTGACAATGCTTTTATATAAAATCAAATTTACAATTACTAATCTACATTTAAAATGTAAGTTAACAATTATTTATAATGTCGCTATAAACAGAATCGATATTTTTGGCTTTGTGAGAAAAAAAATGATAACTTCGTTTAACTGCTGAGATAAAACATAAAAACGATTTTATATCAATTAAGTAATTAGGTAATTTAAATAAACTAAAAACAACATAGTGATTAATGCATACGAATACTTTAAAAATCATCCAAAATTCAACAAGCTTGTTGGAAACGATTTCTTATTCGTAGAATATAAGTGTCCTCTCAATATTGAAGATTATCAATTGTGGATTGAGAGTCATTTAATCACCTATGTAATTAGTGGAAAAAAGGATTGGATTACCTCAAAAAAAACATATCAACTTATAGCAGGAGATGCTCTTTTTGTTAGAAAAGGTGCTTATATTACAAAGCAATATTTAGAAAGTGATTATTGTGTAATGCTTTTCTTTATCAATGATAATTTTATAAAGAGATTTATTAAGGATAATCCAACTTTTAAAAGAGAATTAAATTACAAGAAAGAGCATAATCAAATATTCGACATCACTACCAATGACTTGTTTAAAACATTAATAGAAAGCATATTCCAATATTTAAATCAGGGAGTTGAAATCCCTAAAGAACTAGTGGAAATTAAATTTAAAGAACTACTCTTTAATATTGTGCTGAATACAAATAATAAAGAGATTTTATTTTTCTTCAATTCAATATCGCAGAACACTAAAACGAATATTGAAAATATGATGACAGAAAATTTTCAATACGATTTAAAAATAGCTGATTTTGCTAAACTTTGCGACAAAAGCTTATCCTCCTTCAAACGTGAATTTAAAGCATATTTTAACACTACACCAAGTAGGTGGTTGATAAATAAAAGATTAGAACATTCTAAAATGCTGTTATTAAGCACAGATTTAACCATAAGTCAAATAGGTTATGAATGCGGCTTTAAAAATAATTCTCATTTTATTCAAGCCTTTAAAAAAAAATCAACAATAACCCCCAACAAATATAGAATCCTCAAAAAAGAGGCATAATTGTATTTCTTGAACTTTTAAGAACATAATTTGGACTTTTAAGAAATCTCGAATGGCAATATAAATCTAAACTTTGCATCAGTATTTAATAGAAAATTGATGTGATGCCAAATCAAGAGTTTTCAACCAAGAATTTACAATCTATTAGAGACAATTCTATTGTTCAGCAAAGACGTATAGTTCTTAATGAAAAACACCAAAAAGATGCTACATCTGCTTGAATTACTAATGCCGCTGAGGTTATTAGAATTAATTTACACAATCCTTTTAGAACATTGGTTTCTATAAAAGATACCATTTAAAATTGGAATTCATAAAGCAAGTGGTGGTAATTACGATTTCTCAAACCTAGGAGATTTACTATGTGCTTCCTGAGCATCTTGTTTTGAAAGTACTATCAGATTGATTTCTAAAAAATTAAGAATTAAACTTATTAAAACTAAAACAACAATTATGAAAAAATCAATCATCTTTTTTTACGGCATTGTAGCCTATTTAATTTTTCTCATTGCTTTTGTATATGCCATTGGTTTTCTAGGTAATATCATTGTACCAAAATCAATAGACTCTGGTACAGAAACAACCTTGCTATCTTCAATAGTTATTAATATAGTTTTATTGAGTGTTTTTGCTTTACAACATAGTATAATGGCTCGACCTGCATTTAAAAAATGGGTTGTCACTATTATTAGTCCAGCCATCGAACGAAGTACCTATATACTTTTATCAAGCTTGACGTTACTTTTAATTTACTGGCAATGGCAACCAATAACAACTATTGTATGGGAAGTAAAAAATGAAATGGTTAGTATTGTTTTAAAAACAATTTTCTTTCTTGGTTGGCTCATTGTACTTCTATCAACATTTATGATTAATCATTTCGAGCTTTTTGGATTAGCTCAAATTTTCGATAATCTAAAAAACATACAAACTCCAAACCCAAAATTTCAAACCAATTATTTATATAAAATTGTAAGACATCCTATTATGCTAGGTTTTATAATTGCTTTTTGGGCAACACCTATTATGACCGTTGGTCATTTATTATTTACCATAGTTACGACTATTTATATTCTAATGGCAGTAAAATATTTAGAAGAAAAAGACCTTCGTAAATTTATTGGAGAAAGATATGAAACGTACCAAAAAGAAGTTCCTATGGTTATTCCTTTTACAAAAAATAAGAAGAAAATATTATGAAAAAAACAAGCCTAACAATGCTATAAGCAATATGGGCTTTAATACTTGCCGAGAGTTTGTTTTTTTTACAAATCAAAGCCCGCAGCTATCATAGGAACGAGGTCTTGTAAGCCTCCGACTCTGCCTAGAAAAACTCGTGACTGACGCACTTTTTCCACCAAAAGCAAAAGTGGTTACGTCCAAATACTAATTATTAAATTATTTGATAAGATCCTGAAACAACACTTCGACTGCGCTCAGTGTGACAGTTTAGGGTTATAGAAACTACTCTATCTCTTGATGCTTAGAGTAGGTTTTCCATTTTTCAATACACTGCTGCATATCATCTGGAATTGGGGTTTCAAAACGCATAAACTCATTCGTTTTTGGGTGTTTAAAACCTAATGTTTTAGCGTGTAATGCTTGTCTTGGTAGCACTTTAAAACAATTGTCAACAAATTGTTTGTACTTGGTAAATGTGGTGCCTTTTAATATTTTTTCACCTCCATAGCGTGCATCGTTAAATAAGGTATGCCCAATATGTTTCATGTGTACACGTATTTGGTGGGTTCTGCCAGTTTCTAACTTACACGACACCAACGTTACGTAGCCCAAACGCTCTAAAACCTTGTAATGTGTTACGGCTGGCTTGCCTTTATCGGCTTCATCATCAAGAAAAACAGTGTTTTGTAATCGGTTTTTTGGATGTCTGCCAATGTTGCCTTCAATAGTACCTTCATCGGCTTCCATATTACCCCAAACAATTGCTACATACTCACGTTCACTAGTTTTTTCAGCAAATTGTAGCGACAAATGAGTCATCGCTTTTTCGGTTTTGGCAACCACTAAAAGTCCACTGGTATCTTTATCAATTCTATGTACTAATCCCGGGCGTTCACTAGAATTGTTTGGTAAATTATCGAATCTGTAAATTAAGCCATTTATTAGTGTACCCGAGTAATTCCCATGACCGGGATGTACCACCATGCCTGCTTGTTTATTAACTACTAAAAGTTCATCATCTTCATAAACTACATCAATGTCTAAATCTTCGCCAACCAATAAATTTTCAAAAGGAGGGTGTGCAAAAAGCACACGGATAGTATCGAAAGGTTTTACTTTGTAATTCGATTTTACAGGCTCATTATTTACAAAAACACTGCCATTTTTTGCGGCAGCTTGAATTTTATTTCGCGTAGCATTTTCAACAAAATTCATTAAATACTTATCTATACGCAAAGGTGCTTGCCCTTTATCTACCGTAAAAGAATAATGCTCGTATAAATTATCCTCGTCAGGTAATTGTGGTATGTAATCTTCCATTTTTATTAAATCAATGCGTATTGAAGTCTGTAATTAATCCTTAGTTTGATGGTCGATTACCATTACCAAGAACTAAATCAATTTTTTCTGTTTTAGGCAACATATCACCAGCTTGTATGGTTTTGCCTTTATATTGCATTTTAAGCACAATATCTTTACCTATATTATCAATATAAGTTAGTTTCCCCACTTTAAACTCTAAAGCTTCCAAGGTTGGTTTTGCTTGCCTTAAAGTGCTTTCTAATAAATTAGGAACTCTTACTTTTCTGTAACCAGAAGGGTTTAGTGTAATATAAATTTTTCTATTTTTTTTAACTTTTGTCCCAACTGATGGATCTTGCTCTATTACCGAAAACTTTGGGTAATTAGGATTAAAATTTGCAGAATCTTGAATTTGCATTACTAAATTATTCTCATTTAATTCAATTTCTGCTACGCTTATAGATTTACCTGTAAGGTCTGGCACAGTTTCAAAATCACCATGATTAGTAGACGATTTTAACCATTGCAACATTAAAAAACAAAAAACAACTAACGCTACTATAGCCAATAAAATTTGTTTTAAAAATGTTTTACTTACAAGAAATTTAATAATGCTCATGTATGATAATTTTCGATACGCAAATATATAAAAACAGAACTGTTTTTTCTTTTGCAATATATATGATATTTTAGCTTAACTATTAATAGATACGTTTTATTGTAGATTTTAGACTGACAACATTTTATAAAAAAGAGATTCCCTCCTTTGAGGGAACGATAAAATAATATAAATGAAGAAAAATATTGCCATCATTATGGGAGGCTATTCTAGTGAATACAAAATCTCATTAAAAAGTGGAAACGTAGTTTTTGAAACTTTAGATGCATCAAAATACAATGCATACAGAATTCATATTTTTAAAAACAAATGGGTTTATGTTGATATTAATGATGTTGAATTCCCTATTGATAAAAATGATTTTTCTGTTACCGTTAAAAATAAAAAAATCACTTTCGATTGTGTCTTTAACGCTATTCACGGATCACCTGGAGAAGATGGTTTTATGCAAGGTTATTTTGAATTAATAAATATGCCACACACCAGTTGCGGTATGTATCAAGCTACTTTAACTTATAATAAGCGAGATTGCTTAAGCACACTAAAACCTTATGGTATTAAAACTGCCGAATCGTTTTATATAAACTTAGGAGACACCATAAATGAAGATGTAATAATTACAAAAGTTGGCTTGCCTTGTTTTGTAAAAGCCAATAAAGCTGGTAGTAGTTTTGGCATTACTAAAGTACACAAGAAAGAGGATTTAAAAAACGCTATTAATGTCGCTTTTAAAGAAGATGATGAAATTATTATTGAATCATTCTTAGATGGTACCGAAGTATCTGTTGGCGTTATTAGCTATAAAGGAGAAACTAAAGTGCTTCCCATTACTGAGATAGTAACTGACAATGATTTTTTTGATTACGAAGCAAAATATTTAGGTAAGTCTCAAGAAATTACACCTGCCCGATTAAACAAAGAGCAGGAAAAAAAAGTAAATACAGTAGCTAAAAAAGTATACGAGATTTTAAAAATGAAAGGCTTTAGCCGAAGCGAATATATTTTTAAAAATGGCGAACCTCATTTACTGGAAGTAAACACCATTCCTGGATTAACTAGAGAAAGTATTTTACCGCAACAAGCCGCAGCAGCTGGAATATCTCTACCTGATTTATTTGATAATGCTATTGAAGAAGCTTTAAGATAAAAGTCGTAATTTTATATCTATGAAACGAGCCATATTTCCAGGGTCTTTTGATCCGATTACATTAGGACACTACGATATTATTAAAAGAGGCGTTACCCTTTTTGATGAAGTAATTGTGGCTATTGGCATAAACGCCGATAAGAAATATATGTTCTCACTAGAAGAACGTAAAAAATTTATTGAAGATACTTTTGCAAACGAACCTAAAATTAAAGTAATGACTTACAAAGGTTTGACTGTCGATTTTTGTAAAAAAATAGATGTTGAATTTATTTTACGTGGACTCCGCAATCCTGCCGATTTTGAATTTGAAAAAGCCATTGCACATACCAACAGAGATCTAGCACCTATTGAAACGGTGTTTTTATTAACCTCAGCTAAAACATCGTATATCGCATCTTCTATTGTGCGTGATGTGATTAGAAATCATGGGGATTATACAAAGTTAGTTCCAAGTACTGTACGCGTAAAATAATGTCTGCATTTAACATCAACTTTTTAGACCATGTGGCTATTCGTGTTAAAGACATGAATGCATCAATTGAATGGTATTCAAAGGTTATAGGTTTAAAAAAATATCAACTTGAAAAATGGGGTGAATTCCCTGTATTTATGCTTTCTGGAAAAGCAGGCATAGCTATATTTCCAGCAAATCTTAATGATGAAAAACTTAATCAATTATCAAAAAACGTTAAAATTGATCATTTAGCTTTTAATGTTTCAAACAAAGATTTTCTAAAAGCACAAGAATATTTTAATAGTATTAGTGAATCTTTTCAATTTCAAGACCATCATTATTTTCATTCTATTTATTTAAAAGACCCTGATAATCATACTGTGGAACTTACTACGTTAGTAGTTGATGAAGAGAATTTCTATTGATTACAAATTATATTCACCTAAACCTTTTGTAAATGCCTCTGGGTTTTCGGCTAAATGATAACGTGGATCATCTATATCTTCAACAATAACTTCTCTAAATTTAGGACTTGATTTATAAAGTAGTATTTTACAATCTTCACTTAAATGCTTTAGTTTAATCGATTTTCCTTCTGCTTCATATTTATTAACCAAATTAAAAATAGCTTCGATAGCAGAATGATCACTAATGCGAGATTCAACAAAATCGACTTCCACATTTTGAGGGTCGTTCTTAGCATCAAATTTTTCGTTAAATGCGATAATAGAACCAAAAAATAATGGCCCCCAAATTTCGTAAATCTTCGTACCGTCTTCACGCATACGCTTACGCGCTCGAATACGTTTTGCATTTTCCCAAGAAAATACCAACGCACTAATAATAACACCAGCAATTACAGCAATTGCCAAATCGAAAATAACGGTTAACGCAGAAACAGCGACTAAAACTATAACATCGCTTAAGGGAATTTTATTTAAAATCCTGAAACTACTCCACGCAAACGTACCAATAACAACCATAAACATAACACCTACTAAAGCGGCAATGGGTACTTGCTCGATAAGACCAGATGCAAACAAAATAAACACCAATAACATTAATGCAGCAACAATACCCGAAAGCCTACCACGACCACCACCTTTTATATTAATTAATGATTGCCCTATCATGGCACATCCACCCATACCTCCAAAAAGACCAGTAATGATATTGGCGCCACCTTGAGCTAAACATTCTTTATTGGTGTTTCCTCTAGTTTCAGTTAATTCATCAACTAAATTTAAAGTCATTAACGATTCAATTAATCCAATAGCTGCAAGAATTAATGCATAAGGAAATATGAATTTTATGGTTTCTAAGTTAAATGGCACTTTACTAAATATATCTGTTTGAAATTGTGGTAATCCACCTTTTAAACCTTCGCCTCCTCCATCACGAATAAAACTTCCAACAGTTGCTACATCTAAATTTCCAAAAATCACAATAGCAGACACGACTAAAATAGCAACTAAAGCTTCTGGTAATTTTTTAGTGAGTTTTGGTAAACCAAACATGATACCCATTGTTAATGCTACAAGACCTACCATAACCCAAAGACTATTTCCTGTAAACCAATCACCATTAGCATCTTTAAACATTCCTAACTGTGACAAGAAAATCACAATAGCCAAACCATTTACAAACCCCATCATTACAGGGTGCGGTATCAATCTAACAAATTTACCAAGTTTAAAAACTCCAGCAAGCATTTGTATAATTCCCATTAAAATAACGGTAGCGAATAAATAATATAATCCTAAGTTTTCACTTTCTGCTCCCATAGCATTTCCTTCGGCAACCAAACTTACCATAACCACCGCCAATGCACCTGTTGCACCACTAATCATTCCTGGTCGCCCTCCAAAAATTGAGGTTATTATACCTATCATAAAAGCCGCATACAAACCAACTAATGGATCTACACCTGCAACAAAAGCAAATGCCACAGCTTCTGGCACCAATGCTAAAGCTACAGTTATCCCACTTAAAATATCATTTTTAGCATTTGCTGCACGCTTTCTAATAAACTCAGTCATAATGGTTTGTTTTTAGGAAGCGGCAAATTTACGGTTAATATGGAGATGCACAAGTGCTAATAAGGATATTTGTGCAAATGACTTCTAAAACGTTTGAGGTAAATTAAGAAGATAGATCTTCTTCTAACCAAGCCAAGGCTTGATCTCTTTCTTGAAATAATTTAATATTACGAAAAACATTTCCATTAACATTAATTAAAGTTTCGGTAGACATAACCCCGCCACTAGTATGAACAACTACAGCCATCGATTTAATCTCATCTAAATGCACAATCTTTTTTTGAGCTCCAAAAGTATATGAGTATGAGTGCTTTTTGTTAATAAGCAAAGAAAACGGAACACTTAAATTTGTTAATAAAAAATCATGGTACTCATCAACCATGACTTCATCAAAAAGGATGCCTTCATCAACAATAACTTCGGCTAGATTTTTATTTAAAACAACTATTTTGCCAAAAGACAGGTTACAAATCTTCATAAATCTATTTTAATGAGAGATCTATAAAACTAAAAAACAACACGTTGCTGTTAATCTTTATAGCAAAATACAATTACTGTAAGTTAGTATATTTTTTTTAAAGTTTAATTGTGTTGAAAAATTATAATTATAATAAAATTGTAGATTTACAATATTTTCAAAAAAAATATATTTTCATTAAAAATATTAAAGTAAAAAAATTAAAACGATGAGGATAATTATAATGTTATTGATTTTAGTAGTGTCTTGTAATTCTTCAAACAAAAAACCTTATTATGATTTTGAAACACATTTTGAAAAATCTGAAGGTTTAGAAACGGCTACCTACAAGCAAACTATTCAGTTTTATAATGATTTAGCTAATGCGCATCCTGAAATTGATATTCAAGAAATTGGAGAAACCGATTCTGGAAAACCACTGCATATTGTTACTTTAAACAATAAATTTCAATTTGATTTTTCTGAAATACGTAAAAACAAACGTATTCTTTTAATAAATAATGGTATTCATCCGGGAGAATCTGATGGGATTGATGCCACTATGATGCTGTTTAGAGATTTGGTAAACGGTAAAATTGAAACACCTAAAAATACGGTTATTGTTACCATCCCTATTTATAATGTTGGAGGGAGTTTAAACAGAAACTCAACCACACGCACCAATCAAAACGGCCCAAAAGATTATGGTTTTAGAGGCAATGCTAGAAATTACGATTTAAATCGCGACTTTATTAAATGTGATACTAAAAATGCTAAAACATTTGCTGAAATTTTCCACTTAGTAAAACCCGATGTTTTTATAGATAATCATGTTAGTAATGGTGCCGATTATCAATATACATTAACTCATTTATTTACACAACACAATAAACTTGGTGGCGATTTAGGTAATTATATCCATTCTGAAATGATGCCTAAATTAGAAGGAAAATTAACTGCAAAAGATTGGGATATTACGCCCTATGTAAACGTTTTTAATAGCGTTCCAGAAAAAGGATTTTCTCAGTTTATGGATTATCCACGATACTCAACAGGTTATACAACATTGTTTAACACTTTAGGCATGATGGTTGAAACTCACATGCTAAAACCATATAAACAGCGTGTTGAAGGCACTTACGAATTGATGAAAAGTATGATTGAAATCACCGAAGAAGAAGGTGATAAAATTACCGATTTACGTAAAAAAGCAATTAGTAATATCCCATCAAAAAAAACATATACTTTAAACTGGGAAATTGATACTACAAAAATTTCAATTTTAAATTTTAAAGGTTTTGAAGCTGATAATATAAAAAGCGATATTACCGATTTTAAACGTTTAAAATATAACAGAACCAAACCATTTGCTAAAGAAGTAGCCTATCAAAATTATTTTAAACCGACTTTAGAGGTTAATATTCCAACAGCTTATATTATTCCGCGAGGCTGGCATCGTGTTATCGAGTTATTAAAATTAAATGCTGTTAACTTGCAGATTTTAGAAAATGACACAACACTTACTGTTGAAAGCTATAAAATTAAAGATTACAAAACAAGACAACAGGCTTACGAAGGACATTACCCGCACTACAATGTTTTAGTAAATTTAAAAACAGAAAATATAAGGTTTAGAAAAGGTGATTATATTATAAAAACCAATCAACCTTCGTTTAGATATATTATTGAAACTTTAGAGCCACAAGCACCAGATTCTTTTTTTAATTGGAATTTTTTCGATACCATTTTGCAACAAAAAGAAGGTTTCTCACCATATGTTTGGGAAGACAAAGCACTTGAATTGCTAAATGATAATGAACAATTAAAAATAGCTTTTGAAACTAAAAAACAAAACGATAACGCTTTTGCCAATAATTGGTATGCGCAATTAGATTGGATACATAAGCAAAGTAAAAATTACGAAAAAGCACATTTGCAATACCCAATCTATAGAATTTCTTATTAAAATT
>NZ_CAXIBN010000072.1:0-15685 GCF_964021735.1 uncultured Wocania sp.
TACCAACCGAAACAGGCGAACCACCACTAGGCAATGCAACAGTTTGGGCTTGGGATACTAATAAGAATGAAGTTGTTTCAAATGACTTGATTGATAACAAAACGATTCATCCATTAGAATTGAATACCATGCCAGGGTGGGCAGGAAGTTCATTCTATTTTATGCGTTATATGGATCCTGAAAACCAAAATGAAATAGCTTCAAAAGAAGCGATGGATTATTGGCAAGATGTTGATTTATACATAGGCGGAAGCGAGCATGCTACAGGGCATTTGTTATACTCTCGTTTTTGGCAAAAATTCTTGTTTGATAAAGGCGTTGTACCTAAAGATGAATATGCTAAAAAGTTGATTAACCAAGGTATGATTTTGGGCGATAGTGCATTCGTACATAGAGTTGGATTCAATTTTGGTAAAGTCGTTGATACTAAGCATCAATTTACCAAAGAGGATGTCCAAAATATTAAGCTTTTAAGGGATAAGTACTCAATTATCGAGAATATATACCTTAGTAATGATATTATCAAATACCTAAGAAAAAGTTTTAATGAGCCAAATACTGAAGAGGAGATTGAGCATATGAAGTTGAGGAAAAACTTAACTTCTTATCTCTTAGAACCAATTCTGAAGGATATTACAGATTTTAATTTAGATGGTAAAGTTATGGTAAATACCATGATGAAAAACTACTTTAAAACTCATGTTTCTGTAGATTATGTGAATACTAAGAATGAATTAGATTGGGAAAGGTTAAAACAGGAAGACCAACAGTATTCTAATGCTGAGTTTATAACAAACAAGGGTAATAAGTATGTCTGTAAACGAGACGTCGAAAAAATGTCTAAATCAAAATACAATGTTGTAAATCCAGATGATATTGTTTCAAGTTATGGTGCAGACAGTCTACGTCTTTACGAAATGTTTTTAGGCCCATTAGAACAATATAAACCTTGGAATACTGCAGGTATTACTGGTGTACACTCGTTTCTTAAAAAACTATGGAAACTATACCATCAAGGAGAAAACGGAAGTTTCTACGTATCGATTTCCCCTCCTTCGGAGGGGTTAGGGGAGGCTCTTAAAACGTTACATAAAACCATCAAAAAAGTTCAAGAAGATATTGAGAACTTTTCGTTTAATACATCGGTTTCAACCTTTATGATTGCGGTTAATGAGTTGACGGCTCAGAAGTGTAATAGCAAAGAAATTTTAGAACCTTTATTGGTTTTAATTTCGCCTTATGCGCCACATATTGCTGAGGAATTATGGAGTCAATTAGGGAATAGTGGTTCGATTTCTACTGCGCCTTTTCCTGAGTTTGATGCAAGTCATTTAGTGGAAAGTAGCAAGAATTACCCCATCTCATTTAATGGTAAAATGCGTTTTACAATGGAATTACCATTGGATTTGAGTAAGGACGATATTGAAAAGGCAGTTTTAGCACATGAAAAAACACAAGAACAATTAGCAGGCAGAACGCCTAAAAAAGTAATTGTAGTCCCTGGTAAAATTGTTAATATTGTTGGGTAGCATCACGTCATCCTGAACTTGTTTCAGGGTCTCATAATAGAGATTTATAATGATGATGTGATTCTGAAACAAGTTCATAAAGACGTACGTTTCCGAGTTAAGGATAGAAGAGGTAACGCCCAAATAATTATCATTATTCAAGAATTAGTACATGAATTATATAGAAATAATAGGTTTTTCTGCTGCGTTTTTAACCACAGCAGCTTTTTTGCCTCAAGTGTATAAAACTTGGAAAACAAAGGATGTTTCCGCTTTGTCGTTACCCATGCTTTTAATGTTTATTACTGGCATAACATTATGGCTAGTTTATGGGTTTTATATATACAGTCCGTCTATGATTGTTGCGAATACAATAACTATTGGGTCTTCGATTTTACTGATTTATTTTAAGATAAAGTACAATGAAAAATTATAAGATTACTGACAGAATTGCATAGGTTGAAATTGGCGTTATTTTTGCTATATTTAATTAGAATTTAAAAATTTAAAAAATGTTAATAGAATATTATATATTACTTGGGGCTATAGCCTTAGTGAGTTGGTTAGTGAGTAGCACTTTAAAAAAGAAATTTGCTAAATACAGTAAAGTACAATTACGCAACGGGATGAGTGGTGCCGAAATTGCTGAGAAAATGTTGGCAGATCATGGTATTAGAGATGTTGAGGTGATTTCGACTCCTGGACAATTAACAGACCATTATAACCCGAAGAATAAAACGGTTAATTTAAGTGAATCTGTTTATAATCAGCGGAATGCGGCAGCGGCAGCAGTTGCGGCTCACGAATGTGGTCATGCGGTTCAGCATGCAAAAGCTTATGAGTGGTTAAAAATGCGTTCTGCATTAGTGCCGGTTGTTAGTGTAACTTCAGGAATGTCTCAATGGGTTGTTATTGGTGGTCTTATGCTTGGTGCTGCGGCAGGTCTTGGGTTTGGTTATTATGTTGCTGTTGCAGGTTTGGTTATGATGGGGTTTGCAACGTTATTCAGTTTTATAACGTTACCAGTAGAGTATGATGCTAGTAATCGTGCATTGGCATGGTTGAAAAATAAAAATATGGTATCGCAAGAAGAATATGCAGGTTCTGAAGATGCTCTTAAATGGGCAGCTAGAACGTATTTAGTTGCAGCCATTGGTGCTTTAGCTTCTTTAGTGTATTGGGGACTTCAAGTATTTGGTGGTTCTAGAGATTAATCAAATTAATACATAACAAAGTTTGAAAGCTCTGAACAATAGTTTCAGGGCTTTTTTGTTTCTTTACATTTTATTAAAATAGCATGGTAAATCCTTTAAAATATTATCAAGAGCATTTAGACAAATATCAAACTGAAGCTAAAAGTTTGTATAAACAAATGACGGCGCTTAGCATGTTGCGTCTCTTCGTTTTTTTAGCTGCTGGCTTTGGAATTTATTTCTTTTTTAGTCAATGGCAAATTGCTATCTCTATTGGGTTTTTGGGTATAGTCTTATTTATTTATTTGCTTTCAAAATATACGAATACAAAGCGACAACGTGAGTTTCATAAGGCTTTGGTAACTATAAATGAGGATGAAATTAAAATAGCATCAGGCGATTTTTATGATAGAGATGAAGGCTTAGAGTTTCAAGACCCCAACCACTTTTATAGTTTAGATATCGATTTGTTTGGGCGTGGTTCGTTTTTTCAATTTATGAATAGAACAACTATAAATGAAGGCACACAAGAATTGACAAATGCTTTAAAGGCAAATGATGTAGAACATATTAAATCTAGACAAGAGGCTATTAAAGAGTTGAGTTCTAAACCTCAATGGCGTCAATATTACTCAGCGACTTCTAATTTAGTAGCTATTGAAACCCCAGCAAAACATATTATAAATTGGTTGCAAAATCATAAAACATTTTTACCCAAACTTATGTCTTGGATACCTTTGGTATTTAGTATAACAACTATTGTATTGTTTGTACTTACAGTTTTAGAGGTTGTAGCTAATCAAGCCTTAATAGGGTATTGGTTGCTTTTAGGATTAGTTGTTACTGGGCGATATTTAAAAAAAATAAATGTGCTATCCTTAAACACAGATAAAGTTAGAGATACCTTTCGTCAATATGCGTCATTATTAGATTTGATTGAAAATGAAACGTTTTCTTCGGAATTATTACAACAAAAGCAGAAGCAAATTCAATCTGGCGATAAAAAGGCTTCTGAAATTTTTAAGACTTTTTCAAAGGCGTTAGATGCTTTGGATAATAGAAATAATTTGATAGGAGCGATTTTTGGAAATGGTTTTTTTTTAACAGATATAAGAAATAGTTATCACATTGAACAATGGATTGCCCAATACAATAACAAGGTGTCTGATTGGTTTGCAGTTGTATCGTTTTTTGATGCTTATAACTCTTTAGGAAACTATGCTTATAACCATCCAGATTTCGTGTTTCCAAAAATTTTAAAGGATGGAAATGTTATTAAAGCGAAAGGTTTAGGGCATCCATTATTGAAAAAAGAAAAACGTGTTGATAGCGATTTAACTATTGATAACGAACAGTTTTTTATAGTCACTGGTGCTAATATGGCAGGGAAAAGCACCTTTTTAAGAACGGTGTCTTTACATATAGTTATGGCAAATGTTGGGTTACCTATTTGTGCAAAATCTAGTCAGTATTCACCAGTAAAATTAATTACTAGTATGCGAACTACAGATTCTTTAACAGATGATAGTTCGTATTTCTTTTCAGAATTAACGAGACTTAAGTACATTGTTGATGCCATTCAAAAAGAACCTTATTTTATTATTTTAGATGAAATTTTAAAAGGAACCAATAGTACAGACAAGGCTATTGGTTCTAGAAAGTTTGTTGAAAAACTAGTCGCTTCGAATGCAACGGGAATTATTGCTACGCACGATTTAAGTTTATGTGAGATTGAAAAGGAACTTGAAGATGTTAAAAACTATTATTTTGATGCCGAAATTATAAACGACGAGCTTTATTTTGATTACACATTAAAACAAGGTATTTGCCAAAATATGAATGCCTCTTTTTTATTGAAGAAAATGGAGATTGTTTAGTTGATTAGTTTGTCACTTCGAGTGATTCCGAAGAAATGAGGAATTGTATCGAGAAGCTTTTTAATTTTAATTTGTTCTCGATACAATTTCGATGAAAAAAATCGAAACCACTCGAACTGACAACATAGTTAGTAATTTGCTTTGAAACTTATTGTTACTTCGAGTGATTTTATGAAGAGTAACGGAATAAAATTGTATCGAGAAGTAAAACTTTGATTATGAAAGTCTATTATGTTTACATTTTAAAATGTTCTGATGGCACTTATTACACTGGGTTTACTTCTAATCTTGAAAAGCGATATTTGGAACACAAAACAGGAAAACATAAAGAAAGCTATACATTTTCTAGAAGACCACTTACATTAGAATTTTATGCAGAATTTACGGACCCTAATATGGCTATTGTAACTGAAAAGCAAATCAAAAAATGGTCCAAAGCTAAGAAAGAAGCTTTAATTAATAATGAATTTGAAAAACTACCAAATCTTTCAAAGAAAAAGTTTAACTCCAAATAGGTCTCGATACAATTCTGTGAAAAATAGAATCACTCGACCTGACATTTACCTTGCATTATGCTTTAAAAGAGTACTTATCACTTCGAGAATTTATGAAGAACAACGAAGCATATACAAAACCGTTACCTTCAATACCTCAAAAAAAATCTTATTAATCCTTTAATTGATTTATCAATTCATCAATCTTACCTATTCTTGGATTGATTTCGTTTTTTACCCTTTTCTTATTTAAAAGATATCCATGAATCCCTATTCCAATTGCAGCTATATTAATAAAGATGATAAAATATACTGGTGCTTTTTCCCAAATACTGATACTAAATAATAGCATTATAGGGTAGACTGGTAAAATTCCCCAATGCACATAAGTTTTAAGGAATTTCTTTTGGGCTTTAAGATATTCTCTTGTTTTCTTAAGATAGTCAAGATAGTTTTCTTCCAAATCACTTGGTTTAAACTTTCTGATGTTTTTATATTTGATTATCAAGAAAACAGCACAAATGATTATTAGTGTTATTGATATTTTTATTAGGACAAATGGAATCCAGATTACTAAAAAAACAGATAATAAAATCCCAATTATAGCTAAACCCACTTCAAATAGTTCTAAATAATTCCACCACTTGTGTAGGCGCTCCAAACTAGATTTCATTTCTAAAATTAATTTAGACTTTTCAAATTTAATACGTTCTTGATTGCTGGACGATTGCCAGATATTGATAAGTTCATCTTCTTCTATCATAATGTTTTGTTTATACAATTCAACAATTTCTTTTTTATGCGTTTAATTTTTACAGCAACATTGTTTTCTGTTATACCTGTAATATTTGAAATTTCTTTATAAGGCAATTTTTCTAAATAAAGAGAGATGATTGCTTTATCCCCTTTATTTAGAGTATTTATACAATGTCGAAGTTGGACTAATTTCTCTTTTTGATCTTCGTTTTCAACTTCCGTTTGTAAACCAAAATCATTAAGGTTATCGGTAGAAATGAATCGTTTCTGTTTTTTAATGTCATTTGAACGAAAACGAAGACAAGTATTCAGTGTAATTCTATATACCCAGGTTTCAATGGAAGATTTATACTCAAAAGAAGGTAACGATTTCCAAATATTAATTAGTACTTCTTGAAAAAGGTCTTTAGTGTCATCAGGATTTTTGGAGTAAACCGAGCAAATTCTGAAAAGCTTTTGTTGATTTTGTTCAAGTATTTTTAAAAATAAAGACTCCAATTCCTTGTTCATAGTTTCATTCTTGTTTCTATTATATTAGTTACAAGAACTTTAAAAATATGACAATTAATATGAGATTATTTAATTAGAATTTAAAAACTGTAGATGTTAAAACATTATTTTATTACTTGGTTAATTTTTTCAACCATGCTCACAGCATTTTTATCATCAGGTTTTAAGCTCAATACTTTATAATAGTTTTTTAAAGCTTCGGTATAATTTTTTGCTTCAAAATAAGCTTCACCCAAACTATCATAAACATTGTGTTTGTAAGGAAATATTTTGGTGTTTAAATCGAAAACATACAACGCTTTTTCCGTTTGATTTGACCTTAAAAGCGAATACCCAAAAGTATTTAACTCTCTGCTACCTTTTACAAATTCTGCAAGTCTTGAAACTAAAATAGACTCCTCTAATTTCAAACTGTCTAAGGTTTTAGAGCTTAGTAAATAGTGCATATAATTAGCAGCCATATAATTTGATGTGTATTTATTTTTTGTTAAAATATTCAACATGTCACGCTCTAAAGTTTCTTTAGGATGCTCAACAATTCTATTGACTTCTTTACCGTTCTTGTAGAAAATAAAGGTAGGCACACGATGAATATTTAGCCCTTTTTCCTCATTATTGGGACTTTGCTTATAAGCTTCTTTGGTTCTATTAACCGCAATAACTTGTAATTGGTTTTCAGGGAATTTGGTTGCATCTAAAACTTTGTAAAATCTTGGAATTTCCTTTTTGCTATCGCCACACCAAGTGCCTAAAAACACTTTAATTTCATATTGATTTAAAGAATCTTTTAATTGTTTAGTAATGTTTTTGTTAACTAAATAATCGTTATAATTTTTTGAAAACCAAGTATTGAAAGTATTATTAGTTAAATCAGATTTTGTGATTCTTCCCAATAAAAGCTCATTGCCTTTTTTGTCGACCGTAAGTTTGTTAGCCGTTTGAGAAAATGAAAAAAGTAGATTAAGTAAAAGGATGAATAAGGTAACTGTTCGTTTCATTCTGATGATTTTAATTGATAAACCAAACCTAAAACAGTTTTGTAAACAACACGAATTAAGTTTACAAACAACATACTTAAATTTACAAACGGTAATATTTATGCAGTTTGTAATACTATAAGGGTTTTTTGTACATAATTTTTTGAGGATAATACATTTCTGTTTACTTTCATCTAGAATTAATGGTGACTTTACACAAACATACCTCACAAATTTTAGTGCACATCTTGTTTTGGATGCTGTTTATATTTGTGTCGCTTTTTTTGTTTTCAGATTATTATTGGAGCGAAAATCCATTTTTGCAATATCTTTCTATACTCGTTATTATAGTTTACGCAAATCATTTTGTATTACTTCCTTTTTTTATTAAAAAGCGTCTTTATATTATATATGTTTTTGTGTTTATCACCATTTCTTTTTTTGCAACTCAACTGTATTGTAATGTGTTTGCCCAGTGTGGTTGCTCAATTATGAAATGTTTGAGTGATTACTTATGGCAAACGTTAGTGCCGCTTATATTTTTCTCATTTATTTGGATGTTGTATCGTTTTTTAGATGAACAAGCCGAAGTTGAGCAGATTAAAAAAGAACACACCGAAATGGAACTGAAATTCTTAAAATCTCAAATAAATCCACATGTGCTTTTTAATAATTTGAATACGATTTATTCCTATACTTTAGAAAAACCAAACGAGGCAGCAGACCTAATTTTAATGCTTTCAGATAATTTAAAACATGTGCTTTATGAGAGTAACTCTGAAACCATTTCTTTAGAAAAAGAGATACAGTTTATAGATAATTATATAAAATTTCAGAAACTAAGGACTGAAGGCACAAAACAAATTCATTATTCTAAAAACATCAATTCTTTTCATCATAAAATAGCCCCTTTACTTTTAATAACGATTATAGAAAATGCTTTTAAACACAGTACTTTAAATAGTGCTATTTCAATACGTATTATTGTTGAAAATGGTATTTTAGAATGTATTTGCGAAAACGATTTTAACAAAGAAAAAGTAAGCGAAAACGATTTTAAAATAGGCTTGCAAAACCTAGAAAAACGATTGGAGCTTATTTATAAAGGCACCTATAATTTTACAATTGAAAAAGCAGAAAGTTTTAAAGTATATTTAAAATTGAATCTGAATTAAAAAGACGGTCAGTTCGAGTGAAATTCTTAAAAAAGAATTTTGTATCGAGAACCTATTTACTTCTCGATACAATTCTGATAAAAATCGAAATTACTCGAAGAGAAATCAAAAAAGAACATATGAATTGCATCATCATTGAAGACGAAATTCCTGCCCAAAGCATTTTAAAGCATTTTATTGATAAAGTGCCTAATCTAAATTTAATCGATACGTTTAAAGCAGCAATTGAAGCCAATTCGTTTTTTAACTCCAATACAGTTGATGTGGTTTTTTTAGATATTAATTTACCCGATATTTCTGGATTAGATTTTATTAAAACTATTAAAAACCCACCAGCAATTATAATGACGACTGCCTATCCCGATTATGCAGTTTCTAGTTTTGAGCTTGATACCATTGTTGATTATTTGGTAAAACCTTTTTCTTTTGACCGTTTTTTAAAAGCCATTAACAAAACTAAAGACAGAATTGAAACGCCAAAAAATAATACTGAAGGAAAAGACGGGGAAAGTATTTTTTTAAATGTTGATAAAACACTGCATAAAATAAATTTAAACGCTATACTTTATATAGAATCTGACAGAAATTATATTACTGTAGTTACCGAAACTCAAAAATTATCATACATTGATTCTTTAAAAAATTGGACTGCTAAATTGCCAGAAAATCAATTTAAACAAGTTCATAAATCCTTTATTGTTAATAGCAAGTTTGTTGATAAAATCTCAGGAAATACACTTTTTATAAAAGATAATAAAATTCCTATTGGCAGAACGTACAAGCAAGAGTTATTAAAACAATTAAAGATTATTTGATATAAAAAAAGACCTGTCGAATTTTTAAAACTGACAGGTCTGAATGTTTTATTTCGTTGTAGATTATTTTTTAGGATGCACTAATTTCATTTCATCTATTAAATGTTTAGCGCCTGCATATTTATCAATTATAAAAAGCACGTAACGTAAATCTACCATAATATTTCGGCAAATTTCTGGGTCGTAATTCATATCACTCATAGTGCCTTCCCAAACTCTATCAAAGTTTAGACCTACTAAGTTTCCGTGAGCATCAATAGCTGGACTACCTGAGTTTCCGCCAGTAGTATGGTTAGTTCCTAAAAAGCAAACAGGTACTTTTCCGTTAGTATCGGCATATTGTCCGTAATCTTTAGCAGCGTATAAATCACGTAGTTTTTTTGGTACATCAAACTCATAATCTCCAGGAATATACTTTTCAATAACGCCATCTAAATAACTCACATGATTATAATATACTGCATCTCTAGGCGAGTAACCACGAACCTGTCCATAAGTTACACGAAGCGTACTGTTTGCGTCAGGAAAGTAGCGTGCATTTGGTAGAGCTTCCATTAGCGCCGTCATGTATTTAGTTTGTAAAGCGGTTATAGGCTCGTTTTTTTGCTGAAACTCTTTGTCTATCACATTATAAAACTCATCAATAAGTGGTTTTGCGTATTTGTAAGCGGCATCGTTATTAATGTTTTTCAAAACTTCTTCTGGAGAACCTTCTAGTAATTTTAAAGCTGAATCTAAATTTGTAAATGCCGTTTTATCATAAATTGAAGCATCCACATGATTAGTATATAGAGGCATTACGCTATTAAAAACAGCTCTGTCTACATCAACATTATAATTTTTATGAATACCCTTAAACCTCCCAATAAGACTTTCTTTAGCGCGTTCAAAAACACTAGGATTATTATTAATGGCTTGTACCACTTGATAGGATCTAAAAGTCATTTGCATTAACTCATTAGTTGTTAAAAAGACTTCAATAAAATTACGGCGCTTGATATTTACAGGTGCAAAATCTCTATATAAGCGATTAAATTCTGGAAGGATACCACCGTATTTTTCTTCTAAACCTTTTTCTTTTAAAGCCTTGGTAAAAGTGGCTTCAAAAGCGCGTCTTTTTTCTACAGCATTACTTTTTTCAATACCTAAATTCTCGCCTATCCATTTTTTCCATGCATTGGCAATTCGTGCTTGTTTAGAGGCGTATTTAATTCGTATGTCGTCATCAACCTTCATTTTTTCGTTAATAACCTTTAAAGCTGCCTCACGAATGGCAATGTTTGTAGGGTTGTAATCTTTGGTAATGTGTTCTATGGCAACCGCAGGTAAATATTCGTTGGTTCTGCCTGGGAAACCAAATACCATAGTAAAATCGCCTTCTTCAACACCATCTAAGGATATTGGTAAAAAATGTTTTGGTGCATATGGTTTATTATTTTTGCTATATTTTGCAGGACGATTATTGGCATCTGCATAAATTCTAAACAAAGAAAAATCGCCTGTATGCCTTGGAAAAACCCAATTATCGGTATCGCTACCAAATTTACCAATACTGGTTGGTGGCGCACCAACTAAACGAATATCCTCAAAACGTTCGGTAACAAATAAAAAGTACTGATTGCCTTTGTAAAACGCTTTAATTTTTGCGTCTTGCCAAGTTTCTTTAGTCCAGGTTTTTAAAATGCTATTGCTAGTTTTATCAATAACAGACTGTTTTTCTTTTTCAGTCATATCCGTATTAATATCTGCTAAAACGTCTTTAGAAACATCATGAATACTAACTATAAATTCAATAAACAAACCGTTATTGGGTAGCTCTTCCTCATGACTCATCGCCCAAAATCCATTTTTTAAGTAATCATTTTCAAGTGAAGAATGTGATTGTATTTGGCTAAATCCACAGTGGTGATTCGTTAAAATAAGTCCTTTAGGAGAAATAACTTCGCTAGTACAACCACCGTTAAAATGTCCAATAGCGTCTTTTAAGCTAGAGTTGTTAACATCATAAATGTCTTTGGCGGTTAGTTTACTGCCTAAGCTAGCCATTTCGTCTTCATTCATACCTTCTAATAGCGAAGGAATCCACATGCCTCCCTGTTGAGCAAAGGTGTTTAATGTTATAAAAAACAATAAAATTTTTAGGTATTTCATGGTATAAACTTTAGAATAAAACCAAATATATAAAGCATATATTTATTATGTAAATTTACTGCTAATAATATTAAAAAATGGAGCAAATTTCTAAACTTCCACATGTTGGTACAACCATTTTTACAATTATGGGTGCTTTGGCTAAAGCACACAATGCTATAAACTTATCGCAAGGTTTTCCAGATTTTAGAATGGATAAAAAACTTATCGATTTAGTTACAAAAGCTATGCGTGCTGGACATAATCAGTATGCACCCATGCAAGGCAGTATAGCATTGCGAGAAGTGATAGCTAAAAAATTCGAGTTACTATATAGTTCTACTTATCACCCAGAAACAGAAATAACCATTACTGCTGGTGCAACTCAAGCTATTTTTAGTATTATTTCTGCATTTATAAAGCTAAATGATGAGGTTGTTATTTTTAGACCAGCTTACGATTGTTATGAGCCAGCAATTGAATTAAACGGCGGAAAAGTAATTTCGATGGCATTAGAGTCTCCAAATTTTAAAGTGGATTGGGATGCTGTAAAATCTCAAATTAATAATCGTACTAAAATGATTATTATTAATACGCCTCAAAATCCAATCGGGACTGTTTTTTCTGAAACAGATATGCTTCAATTACAAGAGATAACAAAAGGAACAGATATTATAGTATTGAGCGATGAGGTTTATGAGCATATTGTGTTTGATGGTGAAAAGCACCAAAGCGCTTGCTTGTTTTCCGATTTAAAATCTAGAAGTTTTGTAGTGGCTTCTTTTGGTAAAACATTTCATAATACAGGTTGGAGAATTGGTTATTGTTGTGCGCCGAAAGCACTTATGAGTGAGTTTAGAAAAGTGCATCAGTTTAATGTGTTTTGTGTAAATCATCCCATGCAAAAGGCGTTAACAGAATATTTGGAAAAGGAAAATAACTATTTAGAATTATCAGATTTCTATCAAGAAAAGAGAGATTCTTTTTTAAGTTTGATAAAGGATTCTCGGTTTAAGTTTACAGCATCAAAAGGCACGTATTTTCAACTTTTAGATTACTCGGAAATCACTAAAGAAAATGATGTCGATTTTGCAAAACGCTTAACTATTGAAAATAAATTAGCATCGATTCCTATATCAGTTTTTTATAATACCGAAGTTAACAGTAAAATACTCAGATTTTGTTTTGCAAAAAAGGATGAAACATTAAAACGTGCCGCAGATATTTTAAATAGTCTTTGAATTCGTGGCAGATTTAAAGCTATATTTTTTTAGAAGCACAAAATAAATACTTTTAATATATGAATAATCAACTTAAAATAGCCCTAGTACAATCTGATTTAGTTTGGGAAAACCCAGAACTAAATAGGAAGAATTTTTCAGAAAAACTTAAAAGTATTTCTGAATCTGTCGATGTAATTATTTTGCCAGAAATGTTTACAACAGGTTTTACAATGCATGCTCAGGAAGTTGCAGAAACTATGCAAGGCGAAACAGTAGAGTGGATGAAAAATGAAGCTTTAAAACATAAAACTGCTATGGTTGGAAGCATCATTGTTTCAGAGGATAATAACTATTATAACCGCTTGTTATTTGTTGAACCTTCTGGAAAAATCAGTATTTATAATAAGCGGCACACCTTTACATTAGTTGGAGAAGATAAAGTGTTTACTGCTGGAAATAAGAAAGTAATTATGAATTACAAAGGTTGGAAAATTTGCCCTTTAATTTGTTACGATTTACGCTTTCCTGTTTGGGCAAGAAATATAGAAGATTACGATGTTTTAATTTATGTTGCTAATTGGCCAAAGCCTAGAATTTCTGCTTGGGATACTTTGTTAAAAGCACGTGCTATTGAAAATATGAGTTACTGTATTGGTGTTAACCGTGTGGGAATTGATGGTGTAAATAGTGAATATTCAGGGCATTCTGCGGTTTATGATGTTTTAGGAAATGCACTAACCTCATTTAAACCCAATAAAGAACAGATAGAAATTGTTACTTTAGAAAAAAAGCATATTCTAGCATATAGAAACAAGCTTAAATTTTTAAATGATAGAGATGTATTTACTCTTCAATAAAATTTAAAGTTTGGACAAGTCCCCAATCGGATCTGACTTCATCATCCATTTCAAAATGACTCACACGTTCAGGTTGAATCTTTTTGAGGTAATTACCAGCGTCGTATTTGCCATTGCCATTAGTATCAAAAATAACTCTAATATAGTACTTCCCAGAATCTAAATTTAAAAAATCTAAGGCTTTAGGTTTTGTAGCGTATTGCTCGTATTTAACTTCTCCTTTTGCGTCAGTTAATTGAAATATAATAGGATACTTAACATTTACAAGAGTAAATCTCACATATCCAAAATCAGATTCTTTTTTTGTACTCACAGCATAATTTAAGGTGTCATTTGTGTTATCAAAAAAATCAATGAAAGCCTCAGGTAAAACTTGTAATTTATAAGCGTTGTCTTCTGTTTTTTTAAAGTTGAAATTGTATGCGTTTGTAATAGAATCGTATTGGGTAGTAAAATCTACATTTGTAGAATCTTTATCCATAATACTAATCTTTGAAGCATCAAAAGTTGTAAAAGGTGTGTTTGCAAAAATCTTAAAAGGCTCTTCGTAACCTATGTTTCCAGAAGGTTCAGTTTTAATTATTAATGAATCTCTTTTTTGCTCGCTTATTCGTACCGTAAAATCTTTTTCAAAAGTGGGATGCGACACTTTAAAAAGCAATGAATCTGCTTTCAATCTGGGTTTATACCAATAGTAAAGAGTATCTGCTTTTTCGTCTTTGGTAATTCTATGGGTAAAATCTTCTGGCGTTTCAGAGCTTATTTTAATGTCCATATTTTTATAATCACCCTCGTAGCCAAAAGCAATTTTTTCGCCAGAAATTAAACGTGGTCTAACAGCTTTAAAATCTGGTGCTTCAGAAAACAATTTTAAGGTGTAAAGCGAATCGTTTGGTACGTCTATAAAGCTCTCATGAAATGCTATTTGATCCGTTTTCTGTTGAAATTTATTATCATTATTGCCATCTTTTAGAGCCATTAGCATATATTTTCCAGCTTTTATGTTTTCGATAGAAAAGGTGGTAACACTATCAAGCGTATTGGTAATATATTTAGGCGTTTCTTTATAAATGATAGAATCATGAAATGTTGAATCTATTTCGTATAAAGCTACCGATACAAAGGTTTCAGGTTGTCTTTTTAAAGCATCAATAATTTGTCCTTTTACGGTTAACGAATCTATATAATCGCCTGTTGATAGTACGTATCTGTAATAAGGAAATGGATTCCCTTCATTATTATCGGTAATACTATTTCCAAAATTAAAAGCGTATGTTGTATTGGGTAGCAGTGTATCGTTAATTCTAATGGTAATTTCTTTACTGGCACTACCAAGCGGTGTTATATCTGGTTGCCATTTCATAGGAGGCGAAATAATAAGCTGCTTTTGTATATCTTTTATTTTGATATATTCATCAAAAACAATCTTGATTTCATTGTCTTTAAAATTAGTAGAAAAATTCTCTGGAGTTGACTTTTCGATGCTTGGAGGCGTTTCATCTTTTGGGCCGCCACCTGGTGTGCCACGATTGGCGCAGTTAATAAAAGCCAAGCTTATTAAAGCTATAAAAATAAAGTTAGAAAGGGATTTATTCATCGACTAATTTTAAATTTTAGCAAAAGTACATGATTTGTGTTTAGAAACATAACGATTAAAGATGTTAAGCTATTGCCATGGTTGCAATACTTATTTTTACATTTTTTACTTGGTTTAATACGGCAATACAGGCTTCAAGTGTTGCTCCTGTGGTAATAATATCATCAACTAAAAGAATGTGTTTGTTTTCAATAGCCGATGGGTTTTGTAAAGCAAATAATTCTTCTGAATTCATCCAACGAGAAATACGCCCTTTTGTAGTTTGCGATTTAGTATTGGTGATTTTAACCAAGATATCGTCCTTATAATTTGTGTTTAAAGCTTTTGCAATTTGTTGTCCAAACTTTGCCACTTGATTAAAACCTCTTTTTTTTAATTTGTTTTTATGAAGTGGAACAGGGATTACAACATCAATATCTTTATAAGCTTCAATTTCTCTCAACTCACCACCAAGCCAATTTCCTAAGAAAAATCCAATATTGTCGTAACCTTTATATTTTAATCCGTGAATAAGTTGTTGCACCAATCCTTTTTTTTCAAATCTAAAAAGCGCTGTTCCGTTTTCAATTTTAG
>NZ_CAXIBN010000073.1:0-15644 GCF_964021735.1 uncultured Wocania sp.
ATGGACATCAATAAATTTGGTCCAAACTTATCGTTCTTTTTCTCTAACGGAATCGATCCAGAATATGCTGTTATTGGTCGTGTAGCGCGAAAAATTTGGGCTAAAGCCATGAAACATAAATATGGAGCAAATGCCAGAGCGCAAATGCTAAAATATCATATTCAAACATCCGGACGTAGCTTACATGCTCAGGAAATTGACTTTAATGATATTCGTACCACATTACAAGCTTTATATGCTATTTACGATAATTGTAATTCGTTGCATACCAATGCTTATGATGAAGCCATTACTACACCGACTGAAGAAAGTGTTCGTCGTGCCATGGCAATTCAATTAATCATTAATAAAGAATTAGGGTTGGCTAAAAACGAAAATCCAATTCAAGGCTCATTCATTATTGAAGAATTAACCGATTTAGTAGAAGAAGCTGTATTATTAGAATTTGATAGAATTACCGAACGCGGTGGTGTTTTAGGAGCCATGGAAACCATGTATCAACGTAGTAAAATACAAGAGGAAAGTTTGTATTATGAAACGTTGAAACATAACGGAGATTTTCCAATTATTGGTGTAAATACGTTTTTAAGCTCTAAAGGATCTCCAACGGTTATTCCTAAGGAGGTTATTCGCGCAACTGAAGACGAAAAACAATTTCAAATAAAAACATTAGAAAATCTACATAAGTCAAATGATACAAAGGCCTTGTTAAAAGATCTTCAGATAAAAGCTGTTAATAATGAAAACATCTTTGAAGCTTTAATGGATGTCTGTAAAGTGTGTTCTTTAGGTGAAATTACTTCAGCCTTATTTGAGGTAGGTGGACAATATCGAAGAAATATGTAAGCAGGATTCCAATTTAGTAGAGCAAAGGGATTACTAAATTGTAAATATCACTTATGCTTTATGTACAGTCTAAGGGCTCAACGTGACAATGGATTAAAAGTTAAAACCCCGTTAAATCTGTTAAACCAAATATAAATGTTTAGTTATTAGAACTTACATTTTGTAACTTTATGTAAAAAGGAATTATGCGCATTTTAATAACTGGAGCAACGGGATTGATAGGGCAGGAGATTGTTAAACTTTGCCATGAAAAGGGTATTGCTGTAAATTACTTAACTACAAGTAAATCTAAAATTAAACAAGAAAAAGATTACCAAGGTTTTTATTGGAGTCCTAAAACACAAGATATTGATGTAAGTTGTTTTAGTGAAGTTGATGCTATTATACATTTAGCGGGGGCAACAGTTTCAAAACGCTGGAAACCAGATTATAGAGAAAAAATTATTTCTAGTAGAATTGATGGCACAAAATTATTAATTAATGCCTTAAAAGGCGAAACACATAATATAAAACAAGTGGTTTCAGCAAGTGCTATTGGTGTTTATCCAGATTCTTTAATTCATTATTACGACGAAACTTTTAATGATTTTGATGATTCGTTTTTAAGTAACGTTGTGCAAAAATGGGAGTATGCCGTTGATGGCTTTTCAAAATTAAATATTATCGTTTCTAAAGTTAGAATTGGTTTGGTGTTATCAAATAAAGGCGGTGCTTTACAAGAAATGGTAAAACCTATAAAGTTTGGTTTGGGTGCTGCTTTTGGTAATGGTAATCAATGGCAGTCGTGGATACATATTAGCGATTTAGCACGAGTGTTTTTATACGTTTTAGAAAACAAACTAAGTGGTGTTTATAATGGTGTTGCACCAAACCCAGTTACCAATTTAGAGCTAACAAAAACCATTGCTAAAGTATTGGGTAAACCTTTGTTTTTACCAAATATCCCCAAGTTTTTTATGAAATTGGTTTTAGGTGATATGCACACTTTGTTATTTGATAGCCAACGAGTGAGTTCTAAAAAAATTGAAGATAAAGGCTTTCAGTTTGAAGCGCATCATTTACAATCTGCTTTAGAGGATTTGTTGGCATAGAAATAATTTTTTAGAGTTTCGTTTAACGGCAGTCTGTCTAATGACTTTCTGCGATTTTTAAATTTTAGACAAAAAAATATTCTTTAGTTTTAAAATTGTATTTGAAACTGAAAATCTGTTTTCCCTTTTAGAAAAGCTTCAAATAGGTTTAAAATTGAGTTTATATACCATAGATATGACCTTTTTTGAGTTCATAAAATACTATTTTATTGGTCTTAAGGATGTCCCATTCTTCTTTAATTATAAGTAATAAATTAGAATATAGTAAGTTTTTTGTTGTTATCCTGTAAAGATAATTTTTTCATTACATTATCTAAAAGGACTTTTTGTCTGTTATGATTTTTTAGTAGTTTAAGTATATAAAAAGCTGTGTTTCATACCCATCATTCGCGAAAACGAATCTTGTTTATATCAAATAAAATTTATAGAAAGGGTATTAACTAACTTATTGTGTGTTAAATATAATCTCCTGCTTTTTTGCAGATAACTTTAAAGACTTAATAATAGTTTTATCAAATTTTTCAACAGCTTCTTTTTCTATTTGAAAATCTATTCTAGTTATAAACCTGTTTGATACATTAGAATGGTCTGATTCGAATTCATCCATATCCGATTTTAAATCCAAATCAAAATTTTCGCCTTTAATATTAAGACTAGCTCCTTTTATGGTTTTAATTTTAAAAGTACCCACTATTATTGTAATTATGTAGTGGTAACCACCAAGCTCTTTAGTACTAGCATATAATACGTTTTTTTCTGATATAGCAAATACGTCATCATTAATAGAGTTAATAATATCTTCGGTATGGTTATCGACGTGTGTGCGTTCCATAGCACGAATGTTTCCAAAAGCGGCTAAAATTTTATTAACAGAAAACTTCATAGAAAATGATTTTGGTAAAACTAGGATTATAAATATAAAGCACAAAGCTAAAATCGTAAATCATTTTATGCAAAATACATTTCATCATTATACTTAAGTATTAAGTTGTGTTTGTTTCATATATTTGCAACTTCAAATAAAAAAACAAAATGCAAGACGGATTATACGCAAAATTTAACACAACAAAAGGAGAAATTCTTGTTGCTTTAGAATATAAAAAAACTCCAGGAACAGTAGGTAACTTTGTTGCTTTAGCTGAAGGAAATATAGAGAATTCGGTAAAACCACAAGGTACACCATATTATGATGGTTTAAAATTCCATAGAGTAATTCCAGATTTTATGATTCAAGGTGGTTGCCCACAAGGTTCAGGTTCTGGTAACCCTGGTTATAAATTTGATGATGAGTTTCATCCAGATTTAAAACACGATGCGCCAGGTGTATTATCTATGGCAAATGCTGGCCCAGGAACTAATGGCAGTCAGTTTTTTATAACACACATAGAAACACCTTGGTTAGATAATAATCATACTGTTTTTGGTAAAGTAGAACACGGTCAAGAAGTTGTTGATGCCATTGTACAAGGTGATGTTATTGAAAGTTTAGAGATTGTTAGAGTTGGTGCTGATGCCGAAGCTTATAATGCTATTGAAGCCTTTAGAACATTTGAAGGTTCAAGAGAAAAAAAAATAGCAGAAGCTAAAGCTTTAGCTAATGCCGAATTAGATAAAATAGCTGCTGGTTTTAATAAAACTGATAGTGGTTTACGTTACCAAATCATTCAAGAAGGTAAAGGCGCAAAAGCAGAAAAAGGCAAAACAGTATCTGTGCACTATAAAGGTCAGTTAGCTGATGGAACAGTGTTTGATTCTTCATACAAACGTAATCAACCACTAGAATTTCCTGTTGGAGTTGGTCAAGTTATTGCTGGTTGGGACGAAGGTATCTGTTTGTTAAACGTTGGAGATAAAGCACGCTTAGTAATTCCAAGCGATTTAGGATACGGTAGTAGAGGAGCAGGCGGAGTAATTCCACCAGATGCTACATTAATTTTCGATGTGGAATTAATGGATGTAAAGTAGGTAGAGAGGGTAATATTTTAAGGTTTAAAATTTACTCATCTAAAAAAATAATAAATTTAAAAAAGCACTCACTCGGGTGCTTTTTTGTTTTTGGTTATTTCAGCTAATTATTTTTTTGTTCATCGATTATATTTCTTATTAAATTGATGTAAATATATGTTTACATAATGATTAGTTTAAAAGAAACCAATTTATATTCAGAAGTTATAAAAGAATTTATATACCCATTTGGAAATATATTTATATTTAATGGATTTGTAGTTTCTGAAATTAACCAAGGACAAATTATCAATTGGAATAATCAAGCTAAAATAATAGTTGACGATGTATCAGACTTCTTAGGTACTAATGGAGAAGATATTATTTATATTTCTAATCGTATAAATTCTTATTCTGTTGTAGCTATAGATTGGCTTAAATTTTTTAATCTGCAATACTCTTTAAAAGCTTATTGTATAGTGTCTGAAAATAAGATTGGAATTTTAAACTCAATGATAGAAAAGCTATTCTTCACTAAAAGAATTAAGCACTTTAATAATTTATTTGAAGCTGTAAATTTTGTAAAAAAAGGCGTAATTGAAATTGCTTAATTATTATTTATATTTGTTCTTATGACAGAGCAAGATTTAGATAAGCTAAAGTACCCAATTGGTCATTTCGATTGTCCAAATACTATTTCAAAAGCACATATTGAAAGTTGGATTTCAATTTTAGAACACTTCCCAAATCGTTTAGAAAACCTTGTTACTAATTTATCAGATAAACAATTAGATACTCAATACAGACCAGAAGGATGGACTGTTAGGCAAGTAATCCACCATGTGTCCGATAGTCATCATCATAGCTATACACGTTTCAAATGGACTTTAACCGAAGGCAAACCAATTATAAAAGCATATTACGAAGCGCGTTGGGCAGAACTTGAAGATTCTAAATTTGCACCAATTGAAATGTCAATAAATCATTTAAAAGCCATTCATTTTAAACTCGTTTTTTTGTTAAAATCATTGCATGATGATGATTTAAAAAAGTGTTTTATCCACCCTGAAACGAATACTGAAGTTTCGTTGAAAAAAAACGTTGGTGTTTATGCTTGGCATAGTAACCATCATTACGCGCACATTGAGAATTTGTTAAAACGAAATAATTGGGTTTAATTTTTATGATTAGACCATTTCACATAAAAGATACCCAAGCACTTTTAGATATTTATAATTACTATGTTTTAAATACAACTGCGACATTTGATATTGAACCATTATCGCATCAAGTTTTTAAGGATAAATTGATTTATATAAATGATGAATATCCGTTTATTGTCTATGAAGAAAATGATAAGATTTTAGGATATGCTTACGGAAGCAGATTCAGACCCAAACCAGCCTATAATTATGTAGTAGAATCTACAGTGTATGTAAAGCATGATGCTCACGGGAAACAAATTGGAACTAAACTATATGCCGAATTATTAAGGTTACTAAAAGAAAGAAATTTACATACCGTTTTAGGGGTTCTTACTATACCAAATGAAGCTAGCGTAAAACTTCATGAAAGATTTGGTTTTGAGCAAGTAGCTAATTTAAAAGAAGTTGGTTTAAAATTTGGTAAATGGCAACATATTGGTATTTGGCAATTAAAACTCACTTAATTTTTCCACTTAATATTACAGCCAATACTAGGTTTTTGTGTTTGTGTGTTTTCTTTTTTTTCAAGTAAACAATCTAACGCATACCTTAAATCGTTGCCAGAAACAAGTATTCCATTTCCAGGTCGCGAGTCGTCCAATTGCCCTCTATAATTCAATTTTAAATTAGCGTCAAACACATAAATATCTGGTGTGCAAGCAGCATCATAAGCTTTAGCTATCTCTTGAGTCTCATCATATAAATAAGGAAATGGGTAATTTTCAGTTTTGGCATGAATAGTCATGTTTTCTGGAGAATCTTGCGGATAATTAACCGCATCGTTGCTAGATATTGCAATAAACGAAATGCCTTTTTCTGCGTAAGCGTTTGCTATGGAAACCACCTCAGAATTTACATGAATTACAAACGGACAATGGTTGCAGATAAACATAATTACCGTGGCGTTTTTTCCTTTTAAATTTTGGAGTGATAATATTTTACCTGAAACCGTGTCCAATAAATTAAAATCTGGAGCTATTGTTCCTAACGGAAGCATATTTGAAGGTGTTCGTGCCATTTTAAAAGTTTTTATTCAAAGTTCGGTATAATTTGTATTTTTAAAAAATGAACGAGACTATAACTTTTGAAGACTTTACGAAAGTAGATTTACGGGTTGGTACTATTATAGAGATAAACGATTTTCCTGAAGCGCGATATCCTGCTTACCAACTCACTATAGATTTTGGAGATTTAGGTGTTAAAAAATCTTCAGCACAAATAACAACCTTGTATTCTAAAGAAGATTTATTAAACAGACAAATTATAGCGGTTGTTAATTTCCCTAAAAAGCAAATTGCTAAATTTATGAGTGAGTGTTTGGTTTTAGGTGCTGTAAATGGTAAAGATGTTATGCTTTTAAATCCAGAAGCCAGCGTTAAAAACGGTACGCCAGTTTTATAGCCTATGCAACAACTTGACAATATTCAAATAAATTTTGACACGAATGCCCTTTGGGTTTTAAATGTAGCTCTCGCATTAGTTATGTTTGGTGTTGCGTTAGGAATTTCAATAAACGATTTTAAAAACTTAATCAAGCAACCAAAATTAGTTTTAATTGGTGTTTTATCTCAGTTTGTTTTATTGCCTTTTATTACATTTTTGTTCATACTTCTTATAAAACCACAACCGAGTATTGCTTTAGGAATGATTATGGTTGCTGCTTGCCCTGGCGGAAATGTTTCAAATTTTATGACGAGTTTAGCAAAAGGAAATACAGCATTATCGGTAAGTTTAACGGCATTTACCACCTTTTTAGCAATGGTTATGACGCCTTTTAATTTTCAGTTCTACGGAAACTTATACGAACCAACTGCTGAAATTTTAAAAACCATACAATTAGAGCTTTTTGAGTTAGTAAAATTAGTCTTATTAATTCTTGGTATTCCATTAATTTTAGGCATGTTGCTAAGGTTTAAAAATGAAATACTTGCCAATAAACTCTCTAAAATTTTAAAACCATTATCAATTGTTGTTTTTATCGCCATTGTAATTATTGCATTTTCTAAAAACTTAGAAGTGTTTAATAACTATATTCATCATGTATTATTAATAGGAATAAGCCATAATATATTAGCAATTATTATTGGGTTTTTAGTTGCTAGGGCGTTTAAATTATCATTTAAAAACCAAAAAACATTAGCCATAGAAACTGGTATTCAAAATTCAGGCTTAGGATTATTACTTATTTTTACTTTTTTTGATGGCATTGGCGGTATGGCAATTTTAGCAGCATTTTGGGGTATTTGGCATATCATATCTGGGTTATTATTAGCATGGTACTGGTCTAATAAAAAAGCAAGTTTATCATATTGAAATTTATCTGGTTATATAGCGTACGATTGTATATAAATATTGGCATGTTTTTTTATTTCAAAAAAACAAAAACTTATGGTATTAAAAACGTGTCTAAAAGCAAACCTATTTTATTGCTCAGTAATCATCAAAATGCTTTATTAGATGCTTTATTAATTGCGACTAAATGTGGTAGGTTTTCTTATTTTTTAACTCGAGCTGCAGTTTTTAAAAAGGCTTTAGTAAGTAAAATTTTGAATAGTTTACAAATGCTTCCTGTGTATAGAGTTCGCGATGGTTGGAGCAACATATCAAATAATAATGCCATTTTTGAAACCTGTACAAGTCTTTTAAATAAAAATAAAGCGATTGTTATTTTTCCTGAAGGAAGCCATAATTTAAAACGTACTGTGAGACCTTTAAGTAAAGGTTTTACAAGAATTGTTTTCGATACTTTAGAGAAATACCCTGAAACAGATTTACAATTAATTCCTGTGGGTTTAAATTTTGAAAATGCTGAAAAGTTTCCAGATAGTGTATCAATGTATTTTGGTAAATCTATAAGTGCTAAAGATTTTATCTCAGAAAATAGAAATGAAGATGTTGCAAAATTAAAAGTTAGAGTTCAATCTGAAATCTCAAAATTAACTACGCATATTCCGTCAGATAATTATTATGAAACTATAAAGACTTTAAACAATTTGCAAGTCGATTATTTGAATCCCAAAACTGTAAATGATTGTATTATAAATCATTTTAAAAATTGCAAAACAAATAGAAAACCTAAAATAAAAGGAATTCGATTATTTTTTAAAGGCTTTTTAATTTTAAATATTCTTCTGCCTTATTTACTTTGGAAGTTTATTGTACAACCCAAAATAGATGAAGTTGAGTTTGTATCTACTTTCAGATTTGCTATAGCCATAACTTTAGTCCCTTTTTATATTTTAATTATGGGAATTTCTCTGCTTTTTTTATTCAGTTTTAAACTAGCATTAATTTATGTTATTTCAGTTTTAATAATTTCGCTTTTGGCTGTTAAATTATAATTCTTTTCTAAAGAAAATAGCATTCATTAACAACTTATTTGTGCCATACCAAAACGCTCTAAAATTAGTATTGTCAGTAAACACGACTACTTTGCCTTTACTCAATTTTTTTATTTGAACAGGAACAGTTTTTGATAATATCTCTAAGTTAGGTTTAGAAATATAGCCACTTAAGAGCGGGTTCTTTGTGTATTGAATTGGGTTATTGTAGCTTAAAGAATCGGCTTTTATAAAAACAGTTGTGTTTCTAAATAATGGAATTTTATCATTTTTATACCCAAAATTTATAGGGTGCGATCGATCTAATTTTGCTTCAAAAATAGCGCCACCAATAACCTGTGCGCCATTAAAATCACTTTTTTCTTCGAAGCTTATGTTTTTTGCAGACACATTCGTTTTTTCAAAATCTAACTTAATGAATTCTTTTTCTTTAAGCCATTTTACAGTGTTTCTATATGCAATAATTGTCCCTCCATCTTTCACCCATGCTTTTAGTTTTTTGGTATTAGATTCACTTAATGACCCCATATTCGGAATAACAATAGTATTGTATCTATTTAAATTTGCACGACTAATGGTTTTTGTATCTAGTTTTGTTGCTGTGATATTATAGCGCGTATCAAATAAGTGCCAAATTTCTCCAGCATCATAAGATGTAATACCATCTCCAACTAATAATGCAATTTCTGGTTTTTCTAACGTCTTAAAGTATCTGCTACCTAAATCGATACCCTTTGTTAACCCTGTTTTTACAGCATCAATTTGTATATGACTTTCTTCAGCTAATTTATTTAAAAGGGCATATAAACCAGTACCATTTAGTTTTTGATTTTGTACAGGAATTAAAATCGTACCGTAGTCATAATCTTTATTATTCATGCTAAATTGCTTCAATGCCACTTTAGTACGAATGTTTTTATTTAATAACTGATTCAACAGTTTTGGCGTGTAATATTCATGCCATTCCATTAAATAAGCATAATCACTTTGCTTTGAAACACCACCTATTTTTTGCTGTAAATTAGTGACTTGTTCTCCTAAATTATTTGTTGAAACATTTTCGGCATAATCTACATTAAAAGCTAATGGAAAAGACCATGCAGAAATATCATAAAACAAACTATCTTGAAACGTGGTGCGTTTTTCAAATATGGCATTTATTAAACGTGTGTTTTTCTGATTTTTAGGGATGATATAACTATATCCTTTTTTAAAACGTTTTCCATTTGCTGTAAAATCTTGCTTTATGTTATGAAATTTTATTTTATGACGATTTAGTATTTCTGCTAAATGAAAGGTTTTTGCAGCGTCCTTTTCATCTCCAAAAACAATAGCTTTAGTAGCTTCTTTTATCCCTTCTTGTCTGGCATTTTTGTAGAAATCGTGCTGATATTTTAAAATGTCTTCACGCATATTTTTAGCTGCATTTAAAGTAGATAATGCAGTGGTAAGTTGGTTTTTGATGGTAAATGGAAAGGTTAGAATACCATTGTCGCTTTCTTGTACGTGCCCTCTTGAACTCGCTTGTTCGAACAAAATACCAATACCTCCATTTATATCTGGAAAAGTAGAGCCTTTGCCATAGTAGAAATCATCGTAGCTCTCTTCGGTATAATATAACGAACCAATTTTGTTTAAAGCTTCTGCATGAAAATTGCCAATATTTTTTGTTAATTCTTGATTTAATTTAGGTGTTAAAGGGTGCGTTCTTGATGGAATACCAGGTTGAAAGAAAAATGTAGTATTAGTACCCATTTCATGATGATCGGTTAAAATATTTGGTAACCATTTATGAAACGTTTCAATTCTAGCTCTAGATTCTGGTAATTGTACAGGTAACCAATCACGATTCATGTCAAACCAATAATGATTTGTTCTTGCACCAGGCCAAACCTCACTATATTCTCTGTCATTTGGGTCTGGATTTAAGTTTATGTTTTTATTAGTATTTGCCCAATAAGCAAAACGCTGTAATCCATCTGGATTTAGAGAAGGGTCTAATAATATAACCATATTATCTAACAATTCGTTTATGTAATTGTCTTCTGCTGCAGCTAAATAATAAGCCGCTAATAAACTTGCATTAGAGCCACTAGATTCGTTGCCATGAATTGAAAATCCTTGATAAACCACAATAGGCATATCTTTAGTGTCTGTAGCGTTATTATTTGTTGCTTCGATATGTTTTTTACGAATAGCATCAATATTCTGATGATTCTTTGGCGCAGTAATCGTCAATAATAATAGTGGTCTGTCCTCAAAAGTTTTACCTCTATCTTCTATTGTAATTCTATCCGATGCGTTAGCAAGCGCATACATATATTGCACAAGCTTATCGTGTGTTACGTGCCATTCTCCAACTTGATGACCAATAACGCTTTCTGGTGTTGGGATATTTTGGTTGTAATTGATGTCTTGCGGAAGATAATAGGATAAGTCTGTATGGTTTTGCGAAGCAGTTATTAAAGATGAAAAAAAGAAAATTATTAGAAGTCTATTCATTATGAGTTAGTTAGGTTATAAATATAAAAAAACCGCTACATATAGATGTAACGGTTTTTGTTAATTTTATAGATATTTTTATATATCGTCGAAGTCTATGTCTGTAAAGCTTTCAGGAGTTTTTAATTCATCTTCTGTAACTCGAGGAGTATTATCATACTCTTTTTTAAAGTCTTTTTGATGACGCTCGCTAATTACTTCATCACCTTTTTCTTTGATAATATAGTCAGTCATTTCAGCTAAAATGTCCTTAAACTCAGCAAAGTCTTCTTTGTAAATATATATTTTATGTTTTTTATAATGATAAGATCCATCATCATTAGTAAATTTTTTGCTCTCAGTAATGGTAAGATAATAATCTTCTGCTTTTGTTGCTCTTACATCAAAAAAATAGGTGCGTCTTCCAGCTCTTAGTACTTTAGAAAAAATCTCCTCTTTCTCCATCATATCATTATTATTCATAGTTATTAGAAATTTGTTAAATTATCTATTATTTGTATCAAAAATCTAAAAAAATCGCATATTAACCAACAAATAATGAGTTTTCTTTTTTAAATGTAAATATTTGTTGTGTTTAATTGAATAATAAAACAATGTATCTATTTAAAATTCAGATAGTTTGCTCGATAATCGAGGTTTAAATACACAGAGGCTTGTCTCGAAATCAAAATTAGTTTCTTACAAATACTTCGTGCGTTTCTGCCGAGACAGTTTATTTAGAGTCTGTTTCGCTTAATTGTTTTAAGTACAAATCTTTATAATAACCTTCTACATTAATTAGTGAGTCATGATTACCTTTTTGTACAATTTCGCCATCTTCTAGCACAATAATTTTATCAGCATTTTTAGCAGATGATACTCTGTGACTTACAATAATAGTCGTTTTTCCTTTTGATAATTTGTTTAAATTTTTGAGTATTTTCTCTTCAGTCTCAGTGTCAACAGCAGATAAACAATCATCAAACAATAAAATTTTTGGTGACTTAATAATGGCTCGCGCAATGGAGACACGCTGTTTTTGTCCGCCAGAAAGTGTAATACCTCGCTCACCTAAAACGGTGTTGTATCCTTCATTAAATTTTAGAATATTTTTGTGTACTTGCGCATTTTTTGCAGCTTCAATAACATCATTATCTGTGGCATCCTCTTTACCAAATCTTATATTATTTTTAATAGAATCTGAAAATAAGAAGGCATCTTGTGGTACATAACCAATACTGTTTCTTAAATCGGTAAGGTTTAGCTGACTTATTTCTGTATCGTTTATAGTTATTGAGCCAGCATCAATATCATAAAGTCTACCTACTAAATCTAAAATAGTAGATTTTCCAGAACCTGTCTTACCTAAAATAGCAAGTGTTTCACCAGCTTTAATATTAAAACTTACATTTTTTAAAGCTTGAATATTGGTGTCATCATAAGTGAAAAATACGTTGTTAAAAGCAATATCCCCAGTAATTTCAGTATGATTATTAACAGTATTCTTTATTTCTGGTTCAATTTTTAAAAACTCATTAATACGTTTTTGAGAGGCTTCGGCTTGTTGCACAATAGAGGTTACCCAACCCACAGTAGCTACTGGCCATGTAAGCATATTTACGTAAATAATAAACTCTGCAATAGTACCTAAACTTTCAATTTCACCATTTATATATTGCATACCGCCAATATAAATTACCAATAAATTACTAGCCCCAATAAGTAAAATCATCATCGGGAAAAACAACGCTTGCACTTTGGCTAAACTAATTTGTTTCTCTTTACTAGTTGCCGAAAGCATTTCAAAATTTGTTGCAGTTAAAGGTTCTATTCCATAGGCTTTTATAACTGAAATGCCACTAAAAGATTCTTGGGTATAGGTTGAAAGTTTCGATAAATATTCTTGAACAATGGTACTGCGTTTGTGTATTTCTCGGCTTAGTTTATATATAGCAACAGAAAGTATTGGTAATGGAGCAATAGTAAATAAAGCTAATTTAGGGGCAGCATTAAACATGTAAATTAAAACAATTACAAAAAGTGTAATAGTATTAATACTATACATTAATGCAGGACCAGCATACATACGTACACGACCTACATCTTCACTTATTCGATTCATCAAATCACCAGTTCTATTTTTTTTATAGAAGTTTAAAGAGAGCTTTTGGTATTGTGCGTAAATTTCATTTTTTAAATCGTATTCGATATACCTCGACACATTTATTATGGTTTGACGCATAAAAAATGTAAGTATTCCGGCTACTATGGCAGCTCCAATAATATAAAGAATAGCCTCTGTTAATTCGGTTTTAAAAACGTCTTTTGTAATTATGTTGTCTGAATACCTTTCTATTGTAACAAAAATTTTCTTGACGTAACGTGGTGTAAAAAGCAAAAATATTCTGGCTACTACAGTAATAACACTGCCTATTAAAAGGTGTGTTTTGTATTTTAAAAAGTATTTGTTTAAATGCTGAAGTTCCTTCATTTATAAATCTAATCGTTGCTTTAATAGGTGTAAAGGCAAATGTAATTTGGATAAACAAAGATAATGGATTAAAACCATTAATTGATTTTACTTTATTAGTAGAACTGTTAAAAATAGTCTAAATATTATTGCGATAATTAGTTTGAAATAAGAAGTGTTATTTTTAAAATAGTATTATTTTTGCAGCACGAAATAACACTATAATTTTCGTTTTTTTAATTTAAAGTTCTTTGTAATGATGCTAAACAGAAGACATATTCGTGTAAAAGTAATGCAAACTATGTATGCTTTTAAAGGAGGAGAAAGTGACGATTTTAGTAAAGACCAGAAATTTTTACTGTTTAGTATAGATAATATGTACAACCTGTACCTTTTATTAATGTCGTTGCTTCTTGAAGTACAAAAAAGAGCTGAAAACGATTTACAAAAAAAACAAAAAAAACATTTAGCGACTAAAGAAGACAAAGATCCTAATCGAAAATTTGTTAACAATCAAGTGTTGCAAATACTTAAAAGCAATTTGCCATTAAAAAATCAACTTGAAAGTTATAAAATAACCAATTGGAATTTAGATAGCGAGTATGTAGATATTATATTTAAAGCTATCATTTCTAGCGATTTGTATAAAGATTATATGCAAACTAAAGTGTCTGATTTTAAAGAAGACAAAGATTTTGTAGTCGATATTTTTAAAGAGATTATTGCTCCAAACGAGAAACTTTATGATTATATGGAAGATAAAAATCTAACATGGTTAGACGATCTTCCAACAGTAAACACTACTATTTTAAAGTTATTACGAAAAGTTAAAACAACATCAAACGAAAATCATTTTACACCTAATTTGTATAAAGATGTTGAGGATAAACAATTTGCAATTGATTTGTTTAAAAAAACACTGTTAAATAAAACAGCGATAAACAAAGAAATTGAACTTAAAACCCAGAATTGGGATGCCGATCGTATTGCAAATGTAGATTATGTATTGCTTCAAATGGCTATTTGCGAGCTCCAAAATTTTTCTTCAATTCCTGTAAAAGTAACTATTAACGAATATTTAGAAATTGCTAAAGAATATTCAACACCAAAAAGCAGCATTTTTATAAACGGTATTTTAGATAAGTTGGTAAAAGAATATGCTACCGATGGAAAATTCAATAAAATAGGTCGTGGCTTAATATAATAATCTGTTAAGAGTATAATAAAAGTTTTTAATCGATTAAATAATTGCTATTTTTACATCCCAAATGATAAAAACATTTAAAATGAAAAAAGTAATATTAGGATTAAGCACATTATGCTTAATTACATTTACATCATGTAAAGAAGAAAATGCAGCAAAAAAAATAGAAGAAAGTAATTTGGCAGCTGCAGCAAAAAGAGACGCAGTATCTTCAAAATTTCCAAAATTAGAGTTTGATAAAAAAGAACACGATTTTGGTGAAATTGAAGCCAAAACACAAGTAGAAACGGTGTTTAAGTATAAAAACACAGGAGATGCACCATTAGTTATTACAGATATTAAAAGTTCTTGCGGCTGTACGGTTCCTAAAGATTGGAGTAGAGAGCCATTAGCCTCTGGAGAATCTGGACAGTTTACTGTAAAGTTTAATGGAAGCGGACAAAACAAAGTAACAAAAACAGTAACAGTAACAGCAAATACGGAAAAAGGAACAGAAGTTGTAAAAATTTCAGCTTTTGTAAAACCAGATCCAAACGCTAAACCAGCTGTAAAACCAGCACAATAAATAACAAATTAATTAATGGGAGATTTAGGACAATTTATGCCGTTTGTATTAATGTTTGTGGTCATATACTTTTTTATGATTGCACCACAAATGAAACGTGCTAAAAAAGAAAAAAAGTTTGCAGCCGAATTAAAACGCGGTGATAAAGTAGTTACTAAAAGTGGTATGCACGGTAAAGTTTTAGAGCTTAATGATAAGGATAATAGCTGTGTTATTGAAACTATGTCTGGTAAAATAAAGTTTGAGCGTTCTGCTATTTCTATGGAAATGAGTAGTAAATTAAACGCGCCAGCAACAGTTAAATAAATAATACATTTTTTAATTATATATAAAAGCTTCCTATTTGGAAGCTTTTTTTGTTTTTATCATTTGGTTCGTTATTCCGATAGAGCGAGAAACGAGTGACGAGAAATTTCTTAGTTATTAAATTTTTCTTTATAGTTCGTTAATAACATTTCTCTTTTAAAATCAGCAATTTTTGTATTTATCGTTTAAAC